>JBKHBA010000160.1:0-6234 GCA_046542595.1 Bacteroidales bacterium
ATTGAAGTGATTACAGAGGATAATGCAGGTGATCCCTCGGCAATGGTTGATACCGAGCAGATGATACAGCTTATAACCAACCTGGTGAAAAATTCTGTTGATGCCGTGGAAAACAGGGGTAAGATAAAGATAAGCCTTGAGGATGATGATAAAAGCCTGATCCTTAAGGTGTGGGACAACGGCCAGGGTATTGATGAGGAGAAAAAAGAAAAAATATTTGAGCCTTTCTATACTACCAAAGAGACAGGTAAGGGAACGGGACTGGGACTGGCAACTGCCTATGGCATAGTAAAGATGCACAGGGGGAAGATAAAGGTGAGCTCCAACAGCAACCCGGCCTCAGGCGATACATGGACGGAGTTCAGGGTAAGCATACCCAGGGTAAAAGAATAAACAAATAGTAAAATGAACAAGGAAAAAATTACGGTTTTAGTGGTTGATGATGATCCCGATTATCTATTTCAGGTTGTGGCCGGGCTTGAAAAGTCAGGATACAAGGTCATAAGTGCCGGAAGCCAGAAAGAAGCCATGGAGGTGATGAACTCGGTAAAGCCGGATATTGCTGTATTCGACCTTATGATGGAGCAGCAGGACAGCGGCTTTATACTCTGTTATAAGCTTAAAAAGAGGTACCCGGATGTGCCTGTTATACTGGCAACAGGGGTGTCGAAGGAAACCGGGCTCTCCTTTGGCCTGGGCACGGAAGAGGAACGAAGCTGGATAAAGGCAGACCGTTACCTTGAAAAAGGGATAATGGGAGCACAGCTGGATAATGAGATTGAAAAATTATTAAACAGGAAAGATGGCTGAACTAAAAGTGCTGGTAGTGGATGATGAGCCCGGCATACGATCCGGTGTCAGCCGGATACTGGGTAGTTTCAGGGTTACATACCCCTTTATGGATGAAGACTATACATACAGTGTGACGGAGGCAGAGACAGGGGAGGAAGCGTTGGAGATGATAGACCGCGACTGTCCGGATATAGTGCTGCTGGATAATAAGCTACCCGGTATATCGGGTGTTGATGTGCTGGAATATATCAAGAAGAAGAAATATGATACCGTGGTGGCTATGATAACTTCATATGCCTCCCTGGATGTGGCGGTGAGAGCCACGCGGGACGGTGCCACCGACTTTATTCCAAAACCCTTCAGTCCGCGCGAGCTTAAATCATCGATAGAAAATATAACAAAGCAGCAGTACCTGAAGCGGATTACCAGGGACATGAATGAGGAGGGCAAGAAAATACGGTACCAGTTCCTCTCGGTGCTGTCACATGAGCTGAAGTCGCCCCTCAACGCCGTGGAAGGATACCTTAATATGATGATGGACAGGCATGAGGGTGATAGTATAAATGATTATAATGATATGATAAGCAGATCTATACAGCGGATACAGGGTATGCGTTCGCTGATAATGGATATGCTTGATTTTACCAAGTTAAGGCTGGAAGTGAAGAAAGATAAGGTGACGGATCTTGATCCGCTGCCTGTCATCCGGCAATGCATCGAAACAATAAACCCGCTGGCCATACAGAAAGATGTGACCGTGGAAACGGAAGAAAAATCAAAGGTGGTGATCAGGGCCGACAAAGAAGATATAAGTATAATATTCAATAACCTGCTGTCGAACGCGGTGAAGTATAATAAGGATGGCGGCATGGTACGGGTGATTATAGACAGCGAGGGTGATGATGCTGTTTTTAAGGTGGAGGATACCGGCATAGGTATCAGCAGTGAGGACCGGGAGACGCTTTTTAATGATTTTGTAAGGATAAAGAATGAGAGGACGCGTAATATCACGGGCAGTGGACTGGGACTGTCAATTGTAAAGAAGGTGGCCGATATGTATGACGGTATTATAAGTGTTGAAAGTGAACCTGACAGGGGCAGTGTCTTTACACTGAGGATGCCGCTGAAAAAGCAGGCCACATGATATTTATTCTAATTCTTATATTTGTAGATAATATAAAGATATGCAGATGAAAAGACTACCAGGAAAGACCGTTGAAAGGTTAAGTGGTTACCGCAGGAACCTGCTGGGCTATCTCGCTGCCGGAAACAGCTATATCTATTCCCATGAACTGGCTGCACTGCTGCATATAACAGCCGTACAGGTGAGGCGCGACCTTATGCTTATAGGATACTCCAGCGTGCAGAAAAAGGGTTATGACATAAAAGAGCTGATAGCTACCATAGGTACTATCATAGACTCTGAAAGAGGCCAGAATGTGGCAACGATAGGTATCGGTAACCTGGGACGTGCCATAACGGCCTACTTCAAGGGTAAAAGATCAAAACTGAATATCGTTGCATGCTTTGATAATGACCCCAAAAAGGTGGGCAGGGTGATAGCAGGTGTGAGATGTTACCCCATGGAGCAGCTCGAGGATATAGTAAAGGAAAAGGAGATATCTATTGCCATACTCACCATACCACCCGATTCAGCGAGGGCTACAACAGAGGCAGCTATAAAAGCAGGGGTAAAAGGTATACTTAACTTTACCACGGTACCACTTAATGTGCCTCCCAATGTGTACCTGGATGAGTATGACATGATAACATCAATAGAGAAAGTGGCATATTTTGTAAAAGAAGGATAGAAGCAGGGATGAGGGTATTTTACGGATTTGGCGGCCTGGAGAAGATAAGGAATGCAGTTGTTACAACGGGTACTTTCGATGGTGTACACTACGGTCATAAGATAATACTCAGGAGACTTAATAAGCTGGCCCGGCAGAATAAGGGTGAGTCAGTGCTTATAAGCTTTTATCCACACCCGCGCAAAGTGCTGTATCCTGATACCCTGGGCAAAGACCTGCGGTTGATAGCAAGCATGGATGAAAAGATAGAATTGCTGGAGAGGGAAGGGCTTGACAACCTGGTGTTTGTGAACTTCACGCCTGAATTTGCACATATAAGCGGACAGGAATTTATTGAAAAATATGTTTGTGCATCCCTGAAACCAAAGGTGATAGTGGTTGGGTTTAATCATCATTTCGGACATAATAAAGAAGGTGACTATGGCTATCTCAAATCTGTCGCAGATCATTACGGGTTTGCTGCCGAGGAAATACCGGAGCAGGAGGTGCAGAATGAAACCGTCAGCTCAACAGAGATAAGGAAAGCACTGTCTGATGGTTATATACAAAGGGTCAATGCTTATCTCGACCACTATTATTTTATTACCGCCCTGTGCAGTGAAAGCAAAATGAAAATATCCCTTAATGGTGACCACCACTACCTGCTGCGTGTTGAGGATGAAGAGAAACTCCTTCCCCTTGCCGGATCATATGCCGTAAGCATACCGGTGAATGGTACCGTTATACGCGGACTGGCCGTTCTGCCGCCACATAAGGGTGTGGCAGTGGAGGCGGGATTAACGGTGCTGGATGATGCTGTGCCGCCATTGCCTCCGGGCAACAATGTTAAGGTCAATTTTCATAAGCGGATGAGCGGGTTTACCGGTAACAGTCAGGCAGACCTGTTAAAGGTGCCGGAGAGCCTTGTCAGTGAAACGAGGGAACTTGTTTATTAACCATTTTTTATTCATTCATCACCATTATTATTGTCATTATATGATATTTTTCATTGCCTGACTCATTATGAATGCTTTACTTTGTATTAGGTTTATTTAGTTTAAGTATAAATAATTAATATAATGAAATTCAATCCTGAGAAATTATCGATCAGGGATCAGAGGATGAAGCCTTTTATTGATCCGGATGAGATATGGGACATAATAAACAATACGAAGGCTGATAAGGCCAGGGTGCGTGAGGTTATTGCCAGGTCGCTGGATAAGAACAGGCTGACACTGGAAGAAACGGCGGTACTGATCAATGCTGACGACCCGGAACTTATTGAGGAAATAAAAGAGGGTGCCAGGGCGCTTAAAGAGAAAGTGTACGGTAACAGGATTGTGCTCTTTGCCCCCCTGTATATAGGTAACTACTGTAATAACAACTGCACATACTGTGGTTTCAGGGCCAGTAATAAAGAGGCTGAAAGACGAACATTATCCGATGATGAGATCATAAAGGAGGTTGAGGCACTGGAGGATAATGGCCAGAAGAGGCTTATACTGGTGTATGGCGAACATCCCAAATACTCGGCCGGGTATATTGCCCACACGGTGAGACAGGTTTACAATGTAAAAAAAGGCAACGGGGAGATACGAAGGGTTAATATCAATGCTGCTCCATTTGATATTGAGGGCTTCAGGACGATTGGTGAGTCGGGTATAGGAACATACCAGGTTTTCCAGGAGACCTATAACCCGGAGGCCTACAGCTGGTATCACCTGGCCGGTAAGAAGAGTGATTATGAGTGGAGGCTGACCTCGCTTGACAGGGCCCAGGAGGCCGGTGTTGATGATGTTGGCATAGGAGCGTTGTTCGGACTGTATGACTGGCGCTTTGAGGTGATGGGACTGGTACGCCATACAAACCATCTTGAGGCATGCTATAATGTGGGGCCGCATACAATATCATTCCCGCGCATCAAGGATGCCGCATCACTTAATATTAACAAAGATTACGAGGTGTCAGACGATGAGTTTAAGAGGCTGGTGGCCATTCTGAGGCTGGCGGTGCCGTATACCGGGCTCATACTTACGGCCAGGGAGAACCATGATGTCAGAAGGGAAGTGATAAGCTACGGTGTGTCGCAGATAGACGGTGGCACAAAGATAGAGATGGGCTCCTATTCGGATATAAAGAATGAGGAACAGAACCTCAACAGGGAGCAGTTTATGATCAATGATGCCAGGTCGCTGGCAGAGGTTATCGATGAGCTGCTGGATGATGGTTATATGCCTTCCTTCTGTACCGCCTGTTACAGGCTGGGACGGACAGGCGAGCATTTTATGGAGTTCTCGGTACCCGGATTTATAAAAAGATACTGCTCACCCAACGCCGCCATGACCCTGGCTGAGTATATTGTTGATTATGCCGACGAAGAGCTGGCGGAAAAAGGATGGAGGGCTATTGAAAGAGGTCTGTCAGCGCTTGAGGACGATGTAGCTGAAAGGACAAGGGAAAGGATAGAGAGGATAAAGAAGGGCGAACGAGATCTGTATTTTTAAAAAAACACTGAATATTATGGTAAGGATAATAGCGATACGTGTTATAGACAGGATAAAGGAATCAGGCAATACACAGAAGGTGCTGAGCAGGCACTCGGCTGTGATTAAATCGAGACTGGGCTTTCATGAGTTGAATGAGGACATGTGCAGCCGTGAGGGTTATATACTGCTTCATATGAGGGATAATGAGGCGGCTGTGCAATCCCTTATGAACGACCTGGATGGTATTTATGGTATAGAGGTGAAGACCATGTACCTGGGACAGGATGCCGGTGACCAGGCCGGAATAGGGGGTGGACAGGCAGCTGATGCAGCAACAGGCGGTGTAGCCGGGGATGCGCAGCCGGCCGGCAAAAACATGGTCATACCGGAAGGGAATCGCATTGCCATCATAGCTATGCTGATAAATAACAGGTCTGAGATAATAGATGAAGTGCAGAAAGTGCTTACCCTTTTTGGCTGTACCATAAGAACGCGCCTTGGCATCAATGAAAGGGAGCATGGTGAGGATACCGGGCTTATACTGCTGGAGCTGGTAGGCGAGAATGCTGAAATGAACAGGCTGGCTGGTCGCATAGCCGGAATAAAGAATATATATTCAGGACTTGTCACTTTTGACTGAGTAAACAACATCCCTTTCTTTCAGGTATCCCAGGATAAATTTCAAATGTCCTTCCGTCTTGCCTATATATTCAGGCGGGTTGATGCCAGGCGATTCATACATGCCCTCCATCATCAGGTTTGCCACAGCCGTGCATGTATAGCCGGTAGTCCTGGCCATGGATGTGATATTATTCTTCCTGTCATAACGGTCAAAGAGATCATACCTGTACCTGTACCTTTCGCCGCTGTCGCGCCCCTCTATTATAATCCTCATCACCGTGAATTCCTCTTCCCCCTCTTTCAGCTGCCATTTGGGAAACATAAGCTTTGAGCTCAGGTCTATTGGCCTTATCTTTTTGCCGCCTACATCAATCTCCTTATGGCTGAAAAAGCCTGCTTCCCTCAGCATCCTCAGGTATTCGATGGTGCCGGGATAGCGTAATGTCTTTTCTATCATATCGGGTACCGGTATGGTTCTGATCAGGCTTCTCAACCCGTCCGAATTCCATGCCTCCAGGGTGCCCACCTCATCAAACTCCATATAT
>JBKHBA010000161.1:0-6222 GCA_046542595.1 Bacteroidales bacterium
TATTGACAGGGTTGTGGATGAGAATATAGCAAATGGTGCAGGTGGCTCGGAGACAATCATCAGGTCATCAAGGAATGATCATTTCTGGACCGGACTGCTGACCAATGCAACATATAACCAGGACTGGCTGACAGTGACAGGCGGTGTGGACCTGAGGTATTACAAGGGGATACACTTCCGCGAGGTTGCTGACCTGCTTGGCGGGGAGTATTACCTTGACAACAGCAATGTGAACGATCCCAATAATGCTGCCTATGTGGGCGATAAAGTTGCTTATTATAATGACGGCCTGGTAGGATGGCAGGGTGTGTTCGGACAGGGCGAAGCCGTATTCGGAGACCTGACTGCCTTCCTTGCAGGAGCAGTGTCAAACAAGTCGTATACAAGAGTTGAATATTTCCTGGAGACACATGACGGTGACGGTGCCTATTCAGACAGGTATAACTTCCTGGGCTACAGCTTTAAGGGAGGGGCTAACTATAACCTCACAACTGCACATAATGTTTTCCTCAATGCCGGGTATTTTGAAAACCAGCCAGACTTCAGGACGGTATTCTATAATTATACCAATGATGCCAATGCCGATGCCCCCAATGAGAAAGTATGGTCATTCGAAATGGGTTATGGCTTCCGCAGCAGCTTTATTACAGCTAATATCAATGCATACTATACCACCTGGAAAGATAAATCAAGGGTGATAGGTTACAGGGATAACGGTGTTGACAGGTTTGCCAATCTTACCGGTATCAATGCTCTGCATAAAGGTATTGAGTTTGACTTTACAACCAGGCCCATTAATAAACTTACTTTTAGCGGTATGGCTTCTGTTGGCGACTGGCGCTGGATGAACGATATTATTGATGCCCAGTTCTTTGATGATAACCAGAACCTTATTACAACACAGTCAATATATATTGCTGATGTACATGTTGGCGACGCAGCACAGGTAACAGCTGCAGCAAACCTGTCATATGAGCTGCTGGCTGGACTGAAATTCGGTGTGGACTATAACTATTATGATAAGCTGTTTGCTAATTTTAATCCTGAAGGACGTACTGCTGAACCCGCCGGAGACAGCAATCCGGATGCATGGGAAATGCCATCATACCAGCTTGTAGATATGTTTCTGCGCTACAGCTTTGACCTTGGTCCCTACCGCTCAACACTGGTGGGTAATGTGAATAACCTGTTTGACACCGAGTATATATCCGATGCCAGGGATGGCGGATCACACAGCTGGACAGATTCAGAAGTGTATTACGGCTGGGGCCGCTCGTGGATGGTCAGCCTGAAGATCAACTTTTAAGGCATAACCATATAAATAATAATATTTAAAATGGGCAAACTAAAAATTTTAAACAGATGAAAAAAACAATATATTACTTAATGGCAATGATCCTCATCCTGTCGTCATGTGATCCCATGGCAGAGATATATGACGAGATGGAAGAAATGGATACCGGGTTTGCCACAGAGTTCAGCTATGACCTGGGTGCCGATGATTATGCTGCTATTGCTGATCTTACATCCGATGGTGACGCAGCTGATTTTATCGAAGATAATGAAGCATTCAGCGATGAGTACCCTGCTTCAGTATATGTACCTGCTTACCTGGAGGAGCTTTATCCCGCGCTTGGCGAAAAATCAGTGGGGAAAGTTTCATATAATTTCTTTACAGCTTATCCCGATTATCTGGAGGGCTACACAGAACCTGAGAAATACTATGTAAGCGATGATGACTATAATGATATGGGCGGCGATAACCAGACCTTTAAAACCTTTATCGGTGATGACAATCCGGAAGACCATATACCCGGATTCCTGGCAGATGCCTACCCGGATGCAGCAGCTGACGACATAGTGCTTGCACTATACAAGTACGCTGAAGAGATTAAGGACCCTTCCGTGATCCATGCATTCGAGTCGGCCGATTACCAGCTTATAGTTGATCATGTGGAAGCTGATATTGATCCTGATTATGTAAGCTCCTATGGTGACTCCGAGTATTATTATGGTGCAGGTGCTTACTTTGGTAATTTTGATGCCCGTGTATCAGAGAGGATAATGGATATAACAGCAGAAGGTGATACTGTATGGGTAGAGGGTTTTGAAGGTGTGACCAATACGGAAAGGGAAGCATTGATTGATGAACGTATACAGGAAGCCATTGTCTACTGGCTTGAGCAGACATACCCCGATGCAAAGCCCCAGGTAGAGGGACAAACTGTTTATTATAATATTCAGTATGATACATATGATGGAGCAGGACACACCTACTATGTCGTTTATGAATGTACAGCCTCCGGCTCCCCTGCCACTTTCGAACTGGTTGACGGTCCGAGCGAAGACTACCTGGTATATTCAAGTACCGTTAAGGAAGACCGCGGCGCATATTACCAGTTTGACGGCAGCCAGTGGGAGGCAATGGACAATGTCTATTACCTGAGCTCTGCAGATTATGATGAGATGGGTGCCCCGGGCAAATATGACAATTTCTCAAGCTCCGACAGGCCTGAGGACTATATCCCGAGCATGCTGGAAAATATGTATCCTTATGCACAGGATGGTGATAAGACAGCGGTGGCTTATAAATATTATTCATACGGTTCAACAACAGTGAGGGCCATGGAATATGTTTATGATAATGGCTGGGCTGCCTATGATGCCTTTGTGGCTAAAGAGGCACAGTTTATTCATAACGGCACCACATGGGTGTTTGACCCCACGGTTATGTTAACCATGAGCAGCAGCGATTACCAGATTATCGTTAATTATGTCGATGATAATGTGGATGGAAGTTATGTCGATTCATACGGGACAGCTGAATTTTACACCGGTGCCAGCTCCTATTACGGAAACTTCGATACAAGGAGCGGAAGCTATGAGGCCGATGACTTTGACTCATGGGAGGAAGCCCTGGAATGGGCGCTGGGCGTAGCCCTGCTGCCAGGCAAATACCCTGATGCAGTTACAGAGGTGAGCGGTATACCCGTTTATTACATTGTTACCTTTGATACATACAGCGGTGTTGCCGGAACCTATTCGATGAAGTTCCAGGTTACAAAAGCCGGTCCGGATCCTGAATTCACACTTGTGGAAGGACCGACAGCAGCGAAATAGATTTTAAGACCTGTATTTTATTAAAGGGGTTGTCTTGAAACAGAATTTGAGACGACCCCTTTTTTTATTTATGAGCTCAGGTGCTGTGTGAAAGACCCTGATAATCCGGTCTTCCAAACCCGATGCTGTGTGAAAATAATAACAGCTTTATGGTCTGGCTGGCGGCCGGAACAGAACTTCGTAAAGCACATGCAGACAAGAGCATAGCGACTAAAGTTAATAACTAGGTCTGATTGTTAATAATTATGGCTTGCTTCTACCTGAGGCCTTTCTTAATTTAGCAGAACCTGTAAGAATTACTGACCATAATTCGAACAAGCTTATTTTCAAGTAAAATCCAAAAATAGATCTGTCAATGGGAGAACTTTTTGTCAATGAATCTGCGCTGGCCTTACAGAAGGAGAAAGAAAAGAAGGAAAATGAACCGTCAAATAATATGGAGGGGACGAAAGAAAAGGAGGAAGTAATTCCTGAAGGTGAAGCCGGGAAGGCTGCCGGTAAGGGGGAAGGACATAAATCATACAGTCATGATGAGGTTATCAGCGAGTCAATACGCTATTTCCAGGGTGATGATCTGGCAGCACGTGTATGGGCTAATAAATATGCGCTTAAGGATTCATTCGGCAGGCTTTTCGAAAAAACACCCGACCAGATGCACCGCCGTCTGGCCAGAGAGATTCACAGGATTGAAAAGAAGTATCCCGAACCGGTAAGCGAGGAGACATTATACTCGGTGCTGAAAAATTTCAGGTATATAGTTCCGCAGGGTGGTCCCATGACAGGCATAGGCAATGATTACCAGATAGCATCCCTCTCAAACTGCTTTGTGATAGGCAATGATGGTGATTCCGACTCATACGGAGGCATAATGAAGATAGACCAGGAACAGGTGCAACTGATGAAACGCCGGGGCGGTGTGGGTCATGACCTCTCGCATATACGTCCCCAGGGGTCGCAGGTGCTTAACAGTGCTCTTACATCCACGGGAGTGGTGCCTTTTATGGAAAGGTATTCCAATTCAACAAGGGAGGTGGCCCAGGACGGCAGAAGGGGAGCACTGATGCTGTCAATATCTGTCAAGCATCCTGATTCTGAGAAATTTATTGATGCCAAGCTGGAAGCAGGAAAGGTAACCGGTGCCAATGTGTCGGTTAAGATGACCGATGAGTTTATGGAAGCGGTAAAAAATAACAGGCCCTTCAGACAGCAGTACCCCATTGATTCAGATAAGCCTAAGTTTGAGAAAGAGATAGATGCACGCAAGCTCTGGAATAAGATAGTACATAATGCCTGGCGTTCGGCTGAACCCGGTGTGCTGTTCTGGGATACCATAAAGAGGGAAAGTGTTCCTGATTGTTATGCTGACCTGGGGTATAAGACAATGTCTACCAACCCATGCGGCGAGATACCCCTCTGTCCTTATGACAGCTGCAGGCTGCTGGCCATTAACCTGTACAGCTATGTGGAAAACCCATTCACAGAAAAGGCTAAATTCAATAAGGAGCTTTTTACCAGGCATGTGCACCTGGCCCAGAGGATGATGGATGATATAATAGACCTTGAGCTGGAGAAGATAGAGGCCATACTGGATAAGATAAACAGGGACCCGGAGTCAGAACAGATAAAAGGAGTGGAAAAGACACTCTGGGAGAATATACACCATAAGGCCAGGGAAGGCAGGCGTACGGGCATAGGCATAACAGCGGAAGGTGATATGCTGGCTGCCCTGGGCCTTGTTTACGGCAGCGACACCGCCACCGAATTCTCAACACAGATACATAAGACACTGGCAGTGGAAGCATACCGCTCATCTACCATGCTGGCAAAGGAAAGAGGTCCCTTCGGCATATACGATGCAAAGAGGGAAGAGAATAATCCTTTCATAAAAAGACTGAGGGAAGCCGACCAGGACCTGTATGAAAATATGAAGCAGTACGGGCGCCGTAATATAGCCCTGCTGACCATAGCACCTACCGGTACAACCAGCCTGATGACACAGACAACATCAGGCATTGAACCCGTATTTATGCCAGTGCATAAGAGAAGGAGAAAGGTGAATCCCAACGATAAGGATGTGACGGTTAGCTTTAAAGATGAGGTAGGCGATTCATGGGAGGAATATAAGGTGTTCCATCATAAATTTGTTGAATGGCTGCGTATCAAAGGCTATGATCCCGAAGAGGTGAGGAATATGGATGATGATGATGTGGATGAGGTAGTGAAAAAATCGCCTTACTACAAAGCCTCGGCCAATGATGTGGACTGGCTGGCAAAAGTAAGGATGCAGGGTAAGATACAGAAATGGGTGGATCACTCCATCAGTGTAACAATAAATATACCGGAGGAGGTTAAGGAAGACCTTGTCAGTGAGCTGTATATGACAGCATGGGAGTCTGGTTGCAAGGGAGCAACGGTTTACCGCGACGGATCAAGGAGCGGTGTGCTTGTATCAGGGAAGAAAGATAAGGTGGATGGAATAAAGAAAAGACCCAGGGTGCTGGATGCTGATATTATAAGGTTTAATAATAACGATGAGAAGTGGATAGCCTTTGTGGGACTCAAGGATGGTGTGCCCTACGAGATCTTTACCGGTCTGGCCGATACTGAAATCTTTCCCATACCCGATTCAATAGTAAAAGGGAAGATAGTGAAAACAAAGGATGAGGATGGCAATAACAGGTATGACTTCCAGTATACTGATAAGTATGGTTATAAGAATACACTGGGCGGACTGTCACATATGTTCAAGCCTGAGTTCTGGAACTATGCCAAACTAATCTCCGGTGTGCTCAGACATGGCATGCCCATACCCAGCGTGGTCAACCTGGTAAAATCACTGAGACTGGACAGTGAGTCGATAAATAACTGGAAGAACGGGGTTGAAAGAGCACTTAAAAGATATATACCTGATGGCACCAAGGCAAAAGGCAAATGTGAGGAATGCCAGTCAACAAACCTGGTATACCAGGAAGGATGCCTGATGTGCCAGAACTGCGGCTCCTCCAAATGTGGTTAATGTAATTACAGCAAAAAACAGCAGGCAGGCTGCGGCATCACTTGCCGGGCCTGCTTTTTTTAGTGCGTCCGGCAAAAGAAACTAAG
>JBKHBA010000162.1:0-6219 GCA_046542595.1 Bacteroidales bacterium
GTTGAGGTAGGCAGCGGATTCGTAAAATGCGCTCATGGACTACTGCCGGTGCCTGCTCCTGCTACGGCTGAAATATTACAGGGTATACCACTGCACAGGGGTAAGGTAGATTTTGAAGCAACCACCCCTACCGGTGCTGCCATAGTGAGTGCCCTCGGAACCAGGTTTGAAAATGAGGTGAATATTAAAATCCAAAAAACCGGATACGGTATAGGACAGAGGAACAATCCTTCACTGCCTAATTTACTGAGAGTATACCTTGGGGAATCTGACGATAAAGCTGCGGGCGGACACAGTTCATACCTGGTGGAATGCAATATTGATGATATGAACCCGGAGATGTATGAGAACCTTGTTAACAGGATTTTTGAGGCAGGAGCAGCAGATGTCTTCCTTACAAATATCATAATGAAAAAATCCCGTCCGGCAATAAAGGTCAGCGTTATCTGCCAGGCAGGTGATATTGAAGCCATAAAAGATATATTGTTTAAAGAATCAACGACCCTGGGCTTACGGATCAACACCTTTGAAAAGCATACAGTGAGCAGGCAGATGAGCAAGATCAACACGGTTTACGGCCCGGTAACCGTTAAATATGCATATCATAATAATAAGCTTATATCAGCAAAACCGGAAATATCAGAATGTGTGCTAATTGCGGAAAAGAACAAAATGGCCCTGAAAGATGTATATAATAGTATAATAGCTATCATACATGCCGGCAGATAATAAAATAGCGGAGATATACAGCAGTTTTAAAAATACTGATAATATTCTTGTTGCATTTTCAGGAGGTGTGGACAGCAGCTTCCTTCTTTATGTGCTTAAAACATTCTCAGATGTGAAGGTATCGGCTGTTACGATTAAAACACCCTATATACCGCAATGGGAGGTGGATGAGGCCATCAGTTTTTGCAAATCACTGGATATCAGTCATTCCCTTATCCAGATGCCTTTGCATAGATCTGTAATTATGAACCCCGAAGACAGGTGCTACCGATGCAAATCAATATTATTCAATAAGATAAAAGAACATGCCGTTTCCGGTGGGTTTAATATTATTGCAGACGGAAGCAATGCAGATGACAAAAAGGATTACAGGCCGGGCATGAAAGCACTTAAAGAACTGGATATCAGGAGCCCGCTGCTTGAAGCCGGATTCACCAAAGATATGATAAGGAAGCATCTTAAGGATTTTGGGCTGGAAATATGGAACAAGCCGGCTTATGCCTGCCTTCTGACACGCATACCTTATAATACAAAAATCGATATGAGGGATCTTAATATAATTGAAGAGTCTGAGAGATTCCTTCATAAGCTCGGATTCCCGGGCACCCGTGTGCGTTTGCATGGTAACATGGCACGGATAGAAACTAACAGCCGGTTTTTTGAGAAGATGATTGAGAACGGGATAAGAGAAAGAATTATTCATAGATTTAAAGCTGCAGGTATTAAGTTTATAAGCCTTGACCTGGAAGGTTACCGTATGGGCAGCTTAAATCCAAAAACACCAGATAATAATGAACAGGGAAGGTCTTAAAAAAATTCTAAAAGAGCTGGCCGGGGGAAAAATCAGTATTGAAGAGGCCACTGAGCAATTAAAATATTTTCCGTACAGTGATCTTGGTTTCGCCCGTATTGACCATCACCGTGAAATAAGGACAGGATACCCGGAGATAGTGTATTGTGAAGGGAAAACCAGTGAACAGGTCAGGGATATATTCAGGCATGTTTCCGGTACGGGACAGAATATTGTAGGTACCAGGGCCAGTGTGGAAAACTTTGAAGCCGTAAAATCCGTAGCCCCGGAGGCTGTCTGGCATGAGCAGGCAAGGATAATAAGCATAATCAATCAAATAACTGAAAAGGCACCCAGCCCCATTGCAGTGGTAACAGCCGGCACATCAGACATACCTGTAGCGGAAGAAGCGGCTGTTACCTGTGAACTGCTGGGAAACAATGTGACACGTATTTACGATGCAGGTGTGGCCGGTATACACAGGCTTTTTGACAATCTTCCGGAAATAAAAAAATGCAGGGTTGTAATTGTTATAGCAGGAATGGAAGGGGCGCTTGCCAGTGTGGTTGGCGGACTCATAGACAAACCTGTTATAGCCGTACCCACAAGTGTTGGCTATGGTGCAAATTTCCATGGAGTATCGGCCCTGCTGGCCATGCTTACCAGCTGTGCTTCAGGAGTGAGTGTGGTTAATATAGACAACGGTTTCGGAGCGGGGTTTAATGCAAGTATGATAAACCAGTTAAAATAGATTGTGAACCGCAGTTTACTTATTCTGCCAACGGCATATTATCCTCCTGTTCAATATTTTGCTGAGATATTGAAACCGGGAGAGGTGAAGATAGAGCAGCACGAGACCTATCCCAGGCAAACCTGCCGGAACCGGTGTTATATATATTCAGCCAACGGTGTATTGCCCCTGAGCATTCCGGTTGAACGGGGCAGTTTTCATAAAGTGAAATTAAGGGATATAAGGATAGACTACTCGAGAAAATGGCAAAGAGAGCATATACATGCCATAAAATCGGCCTATAACTCATCGGCCTTCTTTGAGTTTTATGCTGATGAAGTGCTGGCCCCTCTGCTTACACAGCATAAATACCTTATTGACCTGAACATGAAGATCCTTGAAATCCTCTTTGAGGCACTGGAAACAGATATTACAGTCGCAAAAACGGATACCTTTATAAAGGATTACGGTGATAAATGTCTGGACCTCAGATACCGGACAATCACAGCTGAAAGCCTGGGCCTGCGGGCTGAAGAATATTTCCAGGTTTTCAGCCCGGTTCATGGGTGGAAACCCGATCTGAGCATCATTGACCTCCTGTTTAATATGGGACCGGAATCATGGTCTTATCTCCGTAATCTGTCCGGGCATAGCTGACATTCTTTCTTTAAAACGGGACGGAATTGTTGTCCTGTTCCGGCTGTTAGCAACCCGGACACAGCTGGCCTTTTGTTCAACAGCCGGAATGATTCCTTTGATTAAAACCTTAATCCCAGGGTTGCAGTAACCATATGCCTGTTATAGTTTATCTCAGCAGGGTTAACATCCTGAAGGTTGTACATAAAGTACATTTGCTGGTTACTCCGGAGTGCATAAGACACATCAAAAGAGAAGTTCCTCTGCCTCAGTCCCAGTCCGGCCGAATATACAACCTGAATATTATCGGCATTGGCCTCTCCCTTAACGAAGGGGCTGCCATACAGGGCATATCCACCTCTTATATAAACAGGGTTCAGCCTGTATTCAGCTCCGAAACGCAGGTTATGAGCCACATCATAGATATCCTTTATATCCTGGTTCTCATCATAATAACTATAATCATCCGAAGCCCTGGAGAACCTGGCCATCCTGTAATCCACGAATTCATAATCTGCACTAAGCAGTCCGGATTTACCCAGTTGAACGGCAGCACCGGCCATTGCCCTTAAAGGTGTTGTAAGTGTATAGGAAAACCTGTATGGTTCATTCTCCCATGTATAACTATCACCGTTATCAAATTCAGACCTTATATCATCATAATAATATTCGTCAAGCCTGTATACAGTTGGCGCATGAAATGCCAGACCAAGCCTTAAAATATTTACCGGTCTCATTATCACACCCAGTTTAAAAGAGTAGCCACTTCCGCTTGTTTCCACAACATCCCTGTAGGTGAAGTTATTAAAATCAAATATAAGGTTGTCATTATCACTCTCTGTATGCTCATAGGTAGAATAAGAATCAATCCTGTTTATGCCCAGGGTGGCACCTACATACAACTTGTGGCTGAAATTGGCAGACACACTGAAAGCATGCTCAGCTGCATAACCTTCATGGTTAATAACCCGTCTGAGCGTTTGCCCGTAGGTAGAATTGGTATTATCGCCGTACTGCGAAAAAGTGGTTCCATAAGAATCTCCCCCTGATCCGTCAAGGGTATCCAGGAGCCACACTTCAAAGGCTGCCCCCGGTGCACCATCCAGCTCCGAATAATGAATACCTTCAGCCACAGCAGCCCAGTAATCAACCATTGAACTGCTGGTATTCACTCCCCTTATCACTGTGTTTTCATTGAAGTTATTGGTACGGTTAAATGAATAAGCCAGGTTAAGGCCTGTCAGGCCATCCGTTCCCTCATTACTTATAAGCGGAAATACAAATCCAGCCTGGTTAAGATTAAACTTGTATGAATATTCGTTTGATTCTGTATTATTATATTCCGTTTCTGATTTATTATAATACATCTGCGGAGACAGGCTTAATTCCATTGACCTGTATATACCGAGTCCCGCCGGGTTCTGGCTCAGCACTGAAAGATCGCCACCAAGAGCTGTAAAAGCACCGCCCATCGCCTGGAACCTGGCCGATCCTCCATAAAACAGTCGTGAGTACCATAATGCTTCATCAATAGTCTGGGCCCTGCTGCCTGTGAATAAGGCAGTTAATACTATAAGTATAATTATCGTTCTTTTCATCTGTTTAAAATTTTTGGCTCGCAAGCTTGGTTCATGATCTTTTCATTACTGCATTTTTTTAAAAAGCCACCCTCTCATCAGCTATCGTGATGACACATTCAAATAAGCAACAAATATTAAATAATACAATAGTACTGCCGTCCTACCTTCTTCCTGTTCTGCCCGATGAGGTGGATCTGCTACCCGAGCTGCTGCTGCGGCTGCCGGAAGACGAAACAGAACTCCTTCCTGTTGAAACACTGGAGGATCTGCCTCCTGAACTCCTCACTGCTGAGCTCCTGGAAGATGATCGCGAACTGTTAATACTGCTACCTCTTGAGGAGGACCGGTTAATAATTGACCTGGTTGAGTTCGAAGACGAGCGGTTTATCGCAGACCTTCCTGATCTGTTAACATTTGAAGTACTGCCTGACCTGTTATAAATGGCACGTGTCGAACCACTATTGGTAACTGTGCTGCTTCTCCTGTTAGCATTATTATAGGCAGGCCGTGTTGTCATCCTTGGATTTGTATATGTGGGACTGTATGTTCTGTCCTGCGTTCTGTATTCAGGCCTGGATGAAGCACGTGTTGTTGTATTAACCTCTGTTCTGCGGTTCTGTGCAGAGCTCACAGATCTTTCCTGCGGATTAGTTGCCTCACGCACATTGGTATTACTGGATACTACCGTCTGGCTTGTCCTTCTGCTACTTTCGCCACTTCTCACACTGGCAGTAGTATTATCTGTTGTTCTGCGTGAATCAGTCACTGCGGAATGGCTCCTCTGGCCTGACTCACCTACATAGCGGTTTGACAGGGTACTGTATGAACGCCTGCGCTTTACCGGTGTTGTATAATAGTCTACATTACTGTTATAATACGATGTGTAATAAGGACTTATTCCTGAGCCCCAGTATCCCCGGTATGGACTGTAAAAATAAGAAGAGCCATAATACGGGGAATAAAACGGATCGCGGTAGTATGAATAATAATAAGGATTGTAAAAGGGATCCATCATCCCGTACCCGTATGAATAATAAGGGTAGCCAAATGTCATCCCATACCTGAAGCCTGAGCCGTACCTGAAACCTGAGTAGAACGGATCTCTCCAGTAAGGATCAAAATAGTTTCCATAGAAGCGGTTCAGGTTACTCGCATATGATACACCGTCATAATAATCAAAGGCGCTGTTTTTATCACTGTCGTAATAAGCCAGACCCTTCTCGTATTCTGCCGGATCAAGATATTCATCTGCCACCAGGGTATCAAGGTCATACCTGCTTTCAATCTCTGATATTGACTGGTAAGCCTGTTCGGGAACTACATCATCCTGCACATAGATTTCTGAAGAAGCAGGTGTATAATACAGATCATCATACTCGCCACTCATATAAACAGATGACGAACAGCTGCTTAGCAGAAACACTGTTAAAACTCCGATATAAAGATAAGTTTTCATTTTGACCTCCGATAGTTAATATTTCATCCTGGTTAATAAAGAACAAAAACCGTACCAATTAACAGTGGCATGGCAGGTTTGAGTCCACAGAAACAAATATAGTATTTTTTTAAACGACATGAAGTATTATGAGTTATGAAAGAAAAAGCAGGTTTTAACGCCTGCCTCTTCTTGTTGATGATGCTGTGGATTTATTCTTTGATCTGGAACCTGTATTGCTTTTTACTGCTTTGTTCCCGCTGCTGCGTGTGCCGGAGCTGCGTACGGCACTGCTCCTGGTATTGCGTGTGCCGGAGCT
>JBKHBA010000163.1:0-6189 GCA_046542595.1 Bacteroidales bacterium
CCTGCAAATGTTCGTATGCTAATCAGCATTTTATCACTGCCGTCATATTTCATATTTGCCCTTAAACGCCTGCTTTGTCCGCCACTGGTGTACCTGATAATTATCCTGTTTATTGACACAGGCCCTGATGTCAGATTATTGCTGTTTACCTCTCTGAAAAACTTTTCACTGCGAACCATATAATCTCCCTCCCCGCTGACTGTCTCGGCAACACGAAAGCTGCGGCACGATACGGAACTTATAACCAGGAAAATTAAAACAATATTTATTTTTCTTCTACACACTTATTTATCTCTTCAATTAAATATGATTTAGTTCTGTCCTCTTTCAGCGCCGCCTGCCACAGCGCAACAGCAGCATCGCATTCTCCAAGTGCCTTTTTGATATACCCGTAATGCTCCCGCAATTCTGCATCTGTAACAATGGTTGAGGTAAAAATCCTGTTCATAATCCTGTTTGCATCTCTGTATTCCCCCTTTTTATATAATATCCAGGCATATGTATCCAGGTATGTAACATTCTCTTCTATTTCAAGGCATTTTTCAATCATTCCCTCAGCCTCATCCAGTCTAATATTTTTCTCCGCCAGGTAATAAGAATAATTATTAAGCACCATGGGGTTATCCGGTTCCAGTTCCATCGCTTCATCAAACTTTTCAAATGCTTTTTCCATTTCACCCTCCCTGTATGCTATCTCTGCTTCCATCGAAAGTATCTGCACCATATATTGTGGTTCATTATTAACCAGCATCCTCACTTTCTTTAATTCCTCCTCTGCTTCCCTCCACTTACCATTATCTATCAGACTGTAAGCATATAGTATTTTTGGCAGGGGTGCCCGGTTAAAAAGCGCCGATGCCTTCCCGGCATATATATTTAACTGTTCAGTATCCTCCCTCTCATTAAGCTTCAATAATAAATTTTCCCATATAAAGTATAATTCGTCATTCCTCTCAACAAAATCGATAAGTACTTCGACTTCTTTATTCTTATATCCAGTATTCTTATATATTTCAGACATCAGCAGTGTCATGGTCGGGTCTTCACTTTCCTGATCCATTAAAAACCTGCCAATGCTCACCAGGCTGTCAGAATAATTATTCACTATCATGCTGTCCTGAATCATTCTGAGCACCATATTAACTATATTTTCCTTACCAGCATCTTCCCTGTTAATAACAGTCCTGAAATTTTCAAACAGACTTGTATATTCACCCTCCTCGATAAGAAATTCAAGATATGAAAAATCCAGAGTATTATTGTTTTCACTCAAATTCAGCATTCTTTCATACACACCTGCTGCCTTATCCGGCTCACCTTTCTTCCTGTATATCTCGGCGAGCAATCCGTTAAGCTGTGTATCGTCAGGATTACTTTCCAGCTCTTTCAGAATAATATCCTTTGCTTCGTCATACTTATCAGCATTAACTTTTGCTGTCAGCAGGGAAACAAGTATTTCTTCTCCTGCCCCGTATTTCTGATAAAACTTTTCAAATATTCTTTCAGCCTTAGCATTATTACCTGTTTCCATATAAATATTCCCAAGCTGTAACTCTACATCTTCCCTTTCAGGATCAACTAAAATCAGTTGTTCAAGATAATATGCAGTTGAATCCAGATCTGACAGCTGCATATATATATCTGCCATATTCATATAGTACCAGGGATTTTCTCCATCGAGCTTTATGGCACGACGCCCATATTTCACCGCGTTGTCATAGTCTCTTCGCATAGCTGCAACCTGGCTAATCTGATAATGTGCAGCGTCACTCCCCGGGTTTATCCTTACAGCATCATCCAGTTTATAAATAGCTTCAGCCAGTTCACCCTCCAGTTTCTTTTTCACTCCCTCTACATAAAGAAGGTCATATTGAGTATAATTAATATCTTTCTTCTCCTCCTTTTTTTCCTTAACAGCCACTTCTTTTGAAGCCGAGCATCCTGCAGTAAAAAAAAGCAAAATAAAAAGAAGTATAATAACAGGATTACTCACTGCCTGTGTGTCCAAAACCACCTTTTCCTCTCTCTGTTTCTTCAAGTATGAGTACCTCATTCCATTTAACTCTTTCATGCTTTGATATTATCATCTGGCATATTCTGTCACCATCATTTATAACAAACTCCTTATTCGACAGGTTTACAATTATTATACCTATCTCGCCCCGGTAGTCAGCATCAATTGTTCCCGGTGTATTCAATACTGTAATACCTTTTTTAAGTGCGAGTCCGCTCCTGGGTCTGATCTGGGCCTCATATCCCTCCGGTAACTCAATAAACAGTCCGGTAGGTACCAGCATTCTTTCCAGCGGTCCAAGCCGGATTCCGGCATCAATATTTGCCCTTAAATCCATGCCTGCCGAAAGGCCGGTTGAATATTCAGGCAGACCGTGTTTTGATTTATTAATAATTTTTACCTGCATTTATTCATCTTTTTTAAATAATATACTTACAGCCCTGTCCCTGTATTCAGCCAGGCAGATAAAAGCTGCTATTATCATCGTGTTCACAATCAGTTCAAGAACGATATTATTGTAATCGATATACGATATAATAATAACGCTTGATACTGCAATTATGATATAAGAAAATATTTTTACAAGGGGATAATCTATAGGGTAATACTTCCTGCTCAGCCGGTAAGAGCCCAGTATCATTACTCCGTAGCACGCTATATGTGCCCATGCAGAGGCCATATACCCGTACACAGGTACCAGCATAATATTAATAAGCACCGTAACCACAGCCCCGGCTATTGTAAGGTATGCACCGTATTTCGTCAGATCTTTTACCTTATACCATATGCTGAGGTTAATAAAGATCCCGAACAGCAGGTATCCCATGCTTACAATGGGTATAATTGCCAGTCCACCCCTCAGGTGACTTCCGGCTATTATATATTTAAATCCCGCTATATACAGGTTTATAATCATATACAACACCAGCGCATAAATAATGAAGTATTTCATTACAAAGGCATAAACTTCCTTTGAGTCTTTCCTGTCAGCTTTTGAAAAAAAGTATGGTTCCATGGCATACCTGTACATTTGTATAAACAGGGCCATCAACACTGCAATTTTATAGCTGGCTCCATATTCACCAACCACTTCGAGCGGATTATCATCATTAACTATTCTTCTTAATATCATCTTATCAAGGGCATCATTAATTGATCCACCCAGTCCGGATATCAACAGCGGTATGGAATACCTTATCATCCTCTTCCATACAGTAAAATCGAAAACAAAATGAACACTTATTATCTCCTTACCCAGCATTAGTAGCATGGACAGGCTACCCAGAGCATTGGCAAGGAACACATAGCCGACCCCAAAATCAGGATTGTAGAGTTTCCCCAATATTCCCTTTCCATCTTCTCTCAACGAGGGTTCTATTTTGAGGAACAGGAAAACAAGTGATACCGTTATAACTACATTAAGAATCTTAATAACACTGAATTTCAATGCTTTATTTTCCCTTCTCAGCCTTGCGAAAGGAATGGCTGTTATAGCATCCATTGCCAGTATAAAGGAGAACAGCCTGAGATACAGTCTCCTGTCCTCATACCCCAGCACACCAGCCACATCCCCTATAAAGAGGTTAAAAAATAAAAGAAAGAGTGATGAGCTTACAATAATTGATATCAATGCAGTGCTGAACACTCTTTTGCTGTCGCTGCTTTTCTGGGCAAACCTGAAGAAGGCTGTTTCCATCCCATAGGTAAGCACTATAAGTAAAAATACCATATAGGCATAGAGCTCGGTAATCACTCCGTATTCGGCCTTATTAAAAACCCAGGTATAGAAAGGGGTGAGCACTGCATAGTTCAGGAATCGCGGTACTATGGTACCAAGTCCATATACTAAAGTTTGTCCTGCCAGTTTATTAATATCTTTCACCTGAACATCTATAGCTGTGCGACTGCAAATATACTATCTTCTCAGTCAAGCCCTGATTTATTAAATAAAATATAGCCAAAATTGATGTAAAAGAACAGTTTCTGCCTTTCATCGCTGAAATAGTTGAGTCCGGCCGATAAAGGTCCGACAGGTGTATGGTATACCATTCCCAATTCGGAGATAGCTGACAGCTCCTGGTAATAATTACCATATGCCACCCCGGTCTCATCATCTATTATCTTTCTAAAAGGCGCAAAAAGGTATACTCCTGCCTTTGCATGAAGGTTCCTCGTGAACCTGTAAACAGGTTTAAGACCAATCCCAATATAGGAATTAGCCCTCAATGAAAAACCGAAAAGGGCTTTGCTCAGAGGTGTAGGCTCATATTTATAGGCATCAATCATGCTAGCAGTATAATTATTACTCAGAGCCTTGGTGCTAAGGTTTATATCCAGCATAGCGCCCATATTAATGTTTTCAGATATCCTGTAATAATTTTCGCTTTTCAACTTGAATGTAACCCAGTTATGATTCTTATTATATATCCTGGCACTGGCTTCTAAACTGTCTGCCTGGCCCTGCTCATAGCGTTCAAAGCCTGTATTATAATACAGTCCCGTATATAAATACCATCCCCTGTCGGGGTGCTGCCTCCTGTTCAGTGTGCTTGATTCATAAAATAGTTTTCCTGTTGCATAAAAATAATTTGTTATATTTTGTTCATCATCTGCAACAAATTCAATATTGCTGTAGTACCTGTCATTTATCCAGCTGAAGTTAAGCCCTGCTTTCAGTGATGAATTATTCGAAACAGGTACGCCAAAAGAGCTTCTTAAATTACTCTCCCTTCTTGTAATATACGCAGGTACGGTTCTTTCAAAAAGTGATGTTATATCGCTGGTAAAATAACTCCTGCTGTATCCTGTCAGGCTCAGGTCAATAAGCAGCAGTTTTCTCTGTGGCACAGTTATCCGGTGAGCTAACCTGAAAGAAGAATAATTACGTCCGAAAAACAGGTTACCCCGGAAACGGTTATAAATATCGCTTAATTTATAATATTCAAAACCCAGGTAAGCCTGGTTATAAAGAGTAAGGCTTAGCAGTCCACCCGCCTCCACCTTGTATGATCCTTTTAATTCAAGATCTACATTAAGGTCAAAAGTACTGTCCTTATAATTATACTGAGCTTCAGGATACACATTTCTCACATTCTTTTCTGTTACCAGCCTGAAATATTCCTCTTTAACCTGGTCAATGCCTATCAGACTGTCCTTTCGTGATATAAGATTTATAATATAGTCCCTTTGCATATCCGACACACCATCAATATAAATATCCTTAAATATCAGTTCCGGCACTTTTGCCCTGAATTGATGTCTTTTGTTGGCCAGGTCTTCTTCTTTCTCATAACAAACCCTTTCCCTGAAGTTATCAATCTCCCTTTTTGCTATCCTGTACCCCCTGGCTATAAGTGAATCCGCCACATGAAAATCGAGCAAAGAAATCTCATCCAATTTCGTTTCAATAACATAACCCAGGCTATCGGGTATGTCATAGTCCGTCTTCCTCATAATCATATTCTCCAGCTGTTCCATGACATCATCTTTTTCCGGCCTTTCGGGTATGCTTGCCACCTTGCTGCCTATTATAAAGTCCGGATTAAAATCTTCAAGCAATACACCCCAGGGAAAATTATCATATATCCCACCGTCAAAGAGCAGGGTGCTATCCATTATAAACGGTTCAAAATACAGGGGGTACGACATGGAAGCTCTTATAGCGTGTCCCAGGTTACCATTACGGAAAATATATGCTTCCTTCTTATGAATATCCGATGCCAGGCATCTGAATGGCACCATAAGACTGTCAAAATTTTCTCCTGATGCGGCTGTCTCTCCACATGTCAGTTGCATAATGGCAAAATCAATCACCTCCGAGGGTATAAGATGGGAAGGCAATCCGGGCTCCGTCTTTTCCTCTTCAAACAGAAGTTCAATGTTAAGCATTGCCGGATTTACTTCATCATTCTTATAATTAAAACGCAGCTGCTGGTCGATGTGGCCGGTAGACCAGCGCAGAAACTCATCGGAGGTAACCAGCATAGTCATCTCATCAGTAGTATACCCCATCGAATACAGGGCTCCTATTATTGCTCCCATGGATGAACCCGACACGTAATCTATTTTTATCTCTTCTTCCTCCAGTGACTTTATAACACCTATATGGGCAAGACCTTTGGCACCACCACCGCTGAGCACCAGTCCCGTACCCTGCGCCGCAATTCTACCCTTAG
>JBKHBA010000164.1:0-6182 GCA_046542595.1 Bacteroidales bacterium
TTACCTTTACGCATGAATTTGCGGTAACAGGTAAATATATTGTATGCCTTGACCCTCTCGACGGCTCATCGAATATTGACTCGAATGTATCGGTGGGAACCATTTTCTCCATCTTCACACGCATCTCGGAAAAAGGATCAACAGCCGTTGATGCTGATTTTCTGCAAAAAGGCACAAAGCAGGTGGCTGCAGGTTATATAATATACGGTTCATCAACCATGATGGTATATACCACGGGTAACGGGGTCAATGGCTTTACCCTGGACCCCTCTCTGGGTGAATTCTGTCTTTCCCATCCCGACCTCACCATGCCGGAAAAGGGAATAATATATTCCGTTAACGAGGGCAATTATATCAAGTTCCCGGACGGGGTAAAGAAATACATCAAATACTGCCAGGATAAAGACAAAGCCACAGGCAGACCCTATACATCAAGGTATATCGGGTCGCTGGTTTCCGATTTTCACCGCAACCTTCTGAAGGGGGGAATATATATGTATCCCCAGAGTGAGGCTCATCCTAATGGCAAGCTCAGGCTGCTGTATGAATGCAACCCCATAGCCTTCATTGCAGAGAAAGCCGGGGGCAAGGCAAGTGACGGGTACAGGAGTATACTGGAACTAAAACCGAAATCTCTGCATCAGAAAACACCCTATTTCGTAGGGTGTAGGGATATGGTGGAAAAAGTGGAAGAGTATATAAAAAATGATAATTCGTAAAAAGATTTTCTTTGCCATACCTGCATCTATTATTAAATTTGCATCCCAATATTCAATAAGATGCAGGCCTCAGATTTAATCTCTTTATATATTAATCATCCCAATACAGGTATTTTCAGTGACATGTTGCAAGTACCTTATGCACAGAAAATACACCTGGACGGACTGAACGGATCATCCAAGGCATATTTTATTGCAGGGATATACAGCAGGTTACAGTCGACCCAGCTGGTAGTTCTCAATGACAGGGAGGAAGCAGCATATTTTCATAATGACCTGGTGTCACTGGCCGGTGAGGAGAATATATTCTTCTTTCCATCCTCCTATAAGCGTTCCATACAGTTCGGCCAGATGGATTCTTCGAATATTGTTCAGAGAACAGAGCTGATATCTTTCCTGGGCTCGGGAAAAAGAAAGTGCATTATCATCACCTATCCCGAGTCATTAATGGAGAAAGTGATAAGCAAAAAGAGTTTGCGCAAAAACACTTTGAAGATCACAAAAGGTGAATCCCTGTCCATGATCTTTATCGAGGAGGTGCTTATGGAATATAACTTCACCAGGGTCGATTTTGTTTATGAACCCGGTCAATACTCTGTGAGGGGTAGCATCCTGGATATATTTTCATATTCATCTGAAATGCCATACCGGCTTGATTTTTTCGGTGATGAGATTGAATCCATACGCTCATTTAATATCGAAGACCAGCTGAGCGTAAATAAGCTGGACGAGATATTTATCATCCCCAATATACAGGATACCAATATTGAAGAAACCGTTGAAACATTGCCTGAATTCCTCAGTCCATCAAGCATAATATGGATGGATGAGGCAGGTTATATTTTTGACCGGATAAATAATATCTATCATTCAGACTGGTCATACGAAGGGGAAGAGATTGCCATTGACAAAAAGAAGCTGGCCGTTACAGGCAGGTACCTGGAAGAAAAAACAACAAGATTCAATCTTGCAGAGTTCTCTGCAAATAAATTTTTTAAAGACTCACCGGCCTTAAAATTCAATATCTCACCCCAGCCTGATTTTAATAAAAACTTTGAAATACTGGGTGATAAGCTGATAAGTAACAGCGAAAATGGGATAAAGAATATAATTGTATCGGAGAATAACATCCAGATCGAACGTATAAGGGATATTTTTGCCGAACTGCGTCCCGGACTGGATTTCCACTCACTGCCGCTCAACCTGCACAGGGGGTTCACTGATAATGACCTTGGCATTTGCATATTTACCGACCACCAGATATTCGGCCGCTACCACAAATTCAGGGTCAAAGGCTCATTCCTGCGCAAGGAAAGTCTCAGCATCAGGGAGCTTACAAGCCTCAATCCGGGCGATTATGTGGTGCATATAGACCATGGTATAGGTAAGTTCGGTGGACTTGAGAAGGTTGAAATAAACGGGAAAATACAGGAAAACATAAAACTTGTTTACAAGGATAACGACACACTGTATGTAGGCATACATGCACTGCACAGAATATCAAAATATAAGGGCAAGGATAATATTGAGCCCCGGATCTATAAGCTGGGTACGGGAGCATGGCAAAAGGTAAAATCAAGGACCAAGAAGAAGATAAAGGATATTGCCCGCGACCTTATTATGCTTTACGCTAAAAGAAGGGAGCTTGAGGGATTTTCATTTTCAGCCGACTCGTACCTGCAGCGTGAACTCGAAGCCTCATTCATCTATGAAGACACCCCTGACCAGCTTGCAGCAACTGATGCAGTGAAGGCTGATATGGAAGAATCACATCCCATGGACAGGCTTATATGCGGTGATGTGGGCTTCGGCAAAACCGAGATAGCCATCAGGGCTGCATTCAAGGCAGCAGCGGATAATAAGCAGACAGCAATACTGGTACCCACAACCATCCTGGCCCTGCAGCATTACCAGACATTCAGTTCAAGGCTGGAAAAATTCCCTGTCAGTATAGATTATATCAGCCGACATAAAAAGCCGTCACAGCAAAAAGAAATAATACGGAAACTGAAAAACGGAGAGCTGGATATTATTATCGGAACACATAAGCTAACAGGCAGCGAGGTAGGATTTAAAGACCTGGGACTGCTCGTAATTGATGAGGAGCAGCGTTTCGGCGTTGGGGTGAAAGAAAAATTAAAAAGGCTGAGGGCCAATGTTGACACGCTAACCCTGACGGCAACACCCATACCCAGGACTCTGCAGTTTTCCCTTATGGGAGCCCGCGACCTGTCTATAATCAACACCCCCCCACCCAACAGGATGCCGATAATAACAGAGATGCACGGTTTTAATGAAGATATCATTAAGGAAGGTATTGAATATGAACTGAACAGGAACGGCCAGGTCTTCTTTATACATAACCGTGTTGACAGCATCAAAGAGATTGAGCTTATCATAAAACGTATATTGCCCGGTATAACTACAGCGGTAGTGCATGGGCAGATGGAAGGTAAACAGATAGAAAATATCATGTTCGACTTTGTGAACGGCGATTATGATGTGCTGATAGCAACAACCATTATCGAATCCGGATTGGATATACCCAATGCAAATACCATATATATCAATAATGCGCACCATTTTGGATTATCTGAGCTGCACCAGTTGAGAGGACGAGTAGGAAGGTCAAACAAGAAGGCTTTCTGCTATCTCCTTTCTCCGCCACTGAACCTGGTGACACAGGAGGCCAGGAGAAGACTGAAGGCTATTGAGGAGTTTTCAGAGCTGGGAAGCGGTTTTAATATCTCCATGCAGGATCTTGATATCAGGGGGTCAGGCAACCTGCTTGGGGCCGAGCAGAGCGGATTCATAGCCGATGTAGGATTCGAGACATACCAGAGGATACTGGATGAAGCCATGCAGGAACTGAAAGCTGAAGAGCTGAGGGATATAAGCACGGATAGTCTGGAAAACAAACCACATGAACAGGCGGATGAAGAAAGGTATGTCAGCGATTGCCAGATAGACACGGACCTTGAAATTATGTTCCCCGATGAATATATTTCAAATATATCAGAAAGGATACGGCTGTATAAGGAACTGAATAATATCGAATCTGATGAAGGCCTGATGGCTTTCAGGAAAAAACTGGACGACAGGTTCGGTAAATTGCCCGCACCGGCAGAAGAGCTGCTTAACATGGTAAAGCTGAGGCGACTGGCAATAAGGCTGGCTATTGAAAAGCTGGTGATAAGGAATGAAAAAATGATCATGCACTTTATCTCAGAACCTGAATCCGGGTTTTACAAAAGCCAGACCTTTATGAAGGTGATAAAACATGTAAGCACAGATCATAAACGTTTCAGGGTCAGGCATACGGAAAAAAAGCTGCTGATCACAACCGGGTCGGTGAAAAACATACGGGAAGCCATCACTATCCTCAGCTCTTTAAAAGGGGATCAGGTCAATATGTGAGTGGTGATGACGGCAATCTCCGGCCAGTAGGCCGGGAAATATGAAGGCCCTGTTCCGGCAGTCAGCGGGCAGGGGGCCGCGGGAATTATTTGAAAGGTGATCGCGGCAATCTCCGGCCTGCAGGACGGGCAATATGAAAGCCTTGCGCCGGAAGGTGCTGAGAAGGGGGCGGCAGTGCAGGTAAAAAAGTTAAATAAATATTAAAAATGAGCTGCAGTGCTGTTTAAAGCGCATATTTTTCATAATTTTAACATTGATTTATGAATCTCGCAGTTGATATAGGTAACTCCTCATGCAAAACCGGTGTATACAGCGCGGATAAGAAAGAACATATCTCTTATGCCGGCGCTGATGATATAATTGAACTGAAGGATATTATATCACGTTTCCCCGTGAAAAAGGCTATGATCAGCAGTGTGCGCAAAGATGCCCCCGGGATTGAACAGGTGCTGGTAAAAGCTGGCATTGAAGTACACCTGCTGAGTCATAATACCCCCCTGCCCTTTAAGTTAAGCTATGAAAGCCCGGAAACACTGGGCACCGACCGTATAGCTGCCGTGGCAGCCGCACATAATATGTTCAGGGGAAGTAATGTTCTTGTAATTGATGCAGGCACAGCCGTAACAATAGACCTGCTCGGATCAGACAGTGTATATCTTGGTGGCAATATATCCCCCGGTTTAGAGATGAGGTTCAGGTCGCTGCACGACTATACTGCAAGGCTGCCCCTGGTAGATAAAAGTGATTCATTTGGTAATCTAGGACTTAACACAACAGAGTCGATAAGATCAGGTGTTCAATCAGGTTTGGTTTTTGAAATAAATGACTATATTCGCACTTTGAAAAAGAATAATAAAGACCTGAAAATAATATTTACAGGCGGCGATGGAGAATTTCTGGCCTCCAGGGCAGGGGCCAGGCATGAACTCGTTCCCGACCTGGTTGTTGACGGGCTAAACTATATTTTGAATTATAATGCACAGATATCTTAAAATATTCATTCTTATAATATTTCTTTTACCCTCACTGATTGCCAGCGGGCAAAAAATGGTAAACAGCCCTTACAGCAGGTTCGGGCCGGGTATAATTGAGCCGCAGGGATCATTGAAAAGTCTCAGCATGGGAGGCGCAGGTATAGCCATGAGAGATCCGAAGTCAATCAATTACCTTAACCCGGCATCTTACAGCAGTCTTGACACCAACTCATTTGTTTTTGATTTTGGCTTCGAGTACAAAGCCAATATGCTGGAATCAGAGAATGATACATATTATTCAGATGATATCAATTTTCACCACCTGGCCATGGCGTTCCCCATAACAAAATGGATGGGCTTTGCTACAGGTATCATCCCCTATTCCAATGGCTACTATAACCTGGTAAATACAGTTACAGAAGATGATGCTGCATACAATCCTGTTATAGGTGAATATGAGAACAGCCATGAGGGAATCGGCAGTTATAATAATTTTTTCGCCGGACTGGGAATCAGCCCTTTAAAAAACCTTTCAATTGGAGTGAATTTCACATACCTTTTTGGTAATATTGAAAGGGATAATTTGTTTTTATTCACCGATGACAGCAAGCAGTTCAATAATATCTCATCAGAAAATGTGAGATTGTATGGCTATAATTTTGATTACGGAGTACAGTATTCAACTGAACTAAAAAATGATTATTTTGCAGCAATAGGCTTATCATATTCAATGAAACAGGCCTATACTTCAGAATATGAAAAAATATTTGCCCGCTATGCTCCCTATTCAGGTTCTGAGTATTCGGTAGACACCCTCAACTATGAATCTGATGACAATCGTAAGATTGAGCTCCCCCGTGAGATGGGTTTTGGCTTATCAATAGGAAAAAAAGATGTTTTCCTGGTAGCTGCAGATTATATAATGACAAAATGGAGCGGGGTATCTTTCCCGGGATACGAGGATTACCTTGTTAACAGCTCAAGCTTAAAGCTGGGAGCACAGTATATTCCGGATAAAAATGCCAATTACAACTATCTTAAAAGGGTGGAATACCGCCTGGGAGGTCATATC
>JBKHBA010000165.1:0-6177 GCA_046542595.1 Bacteroidales bacterium
AAAAGGATCGCCCGCTTTCTCCCTTGAATAAATGTGCAAAGCCATTCCCCTTACCCTTGTAATATGCCACCAGTCATGACCCGACTCAACATTCTCAAGGTGCTTTTTAACAAATCGTTCCGCTGCTTTAACAATATCCCTGCTCATAACTAATTGCATATTTATTAGAGATTGAACATACAAAAAAATATCTTTGCATATTAAATATTATTATTAATCCGTGGTTTGAACATTTCGGACAATTTTTTTTCCATTGCCAGGCACGGATCCTTTAGCTTACGATCAATTTAAATAATTTAATATGCAGGCTGAAATTATTGCAATAGGTGATGAGATACTCATTGGCATGACGGTTGACTCTAACTCAGCATGGATGGGTAAAGAACTTACTGATATCGGGATTGAACTATACCAGACAACCACAATATCAGATAAAAAGGAGCATATACTTAAAGTAGTGGATGAATCTATGCAGAGGTCTGACCTTGTGCTGGTAACGGGCGGACTGGGTCCTACAAATGATGATATAACAAAGCATACATTAAGCGAATATTTTGATACGGAACTGGTGCAGGATGAGTCGGTTCTTAAGGATATCAGGGATCTTTTGGAGTCGAGGGGACTCCAAATGAACGAAAACAACAGGAAGCAGGCAGAGGTGCCTGAAAACTGCAAGGTTCTTCCTAATAAAATGGGTACTGCCCCTGGTATGTGGTTTGAAAAGAACGGCAAGGTGCTTGTTTCAATGCCAGGAGTGCCATATGAGATGAAGTATATAATGGAGAATCATGTCATTCCCGGAGTAAAGAAAAAATTCAGAAGATCCAATATAAAATACAGGCTGGTAATGACCTACGGCACTTTTGAAGCACGTCTTGCGGAAATACTGACAGATTTTGAAAAGCAGTTACCGGAAACGGTCAGCCTGGCTTATCTTCCGACTTCAGGAATCATTAAGCTGCGGCTCACCGGCAGAGGTGAAGATGAAGATAAACTGGATGCCTTGCTGTCAGAACAGATAGATAAGCTGTATGAAATAATACCGGAATATATATACGGTCTTGATGGCACAGGCCTTGAAGAAGCAACAGGAAGGCTGCTGAAGGAAAATCATCTTACTGTAAGTACCGCAGAAAGCTGTACCGGTGGCAACATAGCCCGGATGATAACATCCGTTCCGGGGAGCTCTGATTACTACACGGGATCGCTTATAGCCTATGATAATCGTATTAAAACGGAGCAACTGGGAGTTAACCAGGATGAGCTTGAGGAGCATGGGGCAGTAAGTGAAAAGGTGGCATTGCAGATGGCCAGGGGAGTACGTGAAAAATTTAAAACCGACTATGCCCTGTCAGTTACCGGCATTGCCGGTCCGGGTGGAGGCAGTGATCAGAAACCAGTAGGAACTGTCTGGCTGGCTGTAAGCTCAGAGCATGGGGAGCTAGCTGAAAAGTATAATTACGGCTTTACACGAAGCAATAATATACGAAGGGCATCACTGGCCGGATTGAACATGCTGAGAAAAGAAATATTAAAAAATACAGATGGTGAGGCTTAAAGGCCTCGTGCAAAATATCCTGGCCATACCGGCTGTATTTATATTGGAATTATTATAGTTCAAAAAAAGACTGAAAAATGTTGCATAATTGAATAAAAATCACGTATTTTGCGCTTCGATTTTAAGAGAATTATTATCAATACAAATATTTAAAATAACTGCGATGTCAAGGATATGTCAGGTGACCGGCAGGAAGGTGTTGTCAGGGAACTATGTTTCACACTCTAAGAGAAGGACAAAAAGAAAATTTTATCCTAATCTTTTTACAAAAAAGTTTTATTATCCTGAAGAAGATCGCTGGATAGTATTAAAAGTGTCAGCTGCCGGTATAAGACTGATCAATAAGAACGGTCTGCATGCGGTCCTTAAAAAGGCCAAAGAAAAAGGATATATTGTTAAGTATTAAAGAATATAATAATGGCAAAGAAAGCAAAAGGAAACAGGGTGCAGGTAATACTGGAATGTACAGAGCACAAGAACAGCGGAGTGCCCGGAACATCAAGGTATATTACCACTAAGAACAGGAAGAATACACCCGACAGGATGGAGAGGATGAAGTATAATCCAATACTCAAGAAATATACACTTCACAGGGAAATAAAATAATTACATATTATGGCAAAGAAAGTAGTTGCAACATTAAAATCAGGCACAGGAAGATCATTTACCAAATGTATTAAGATGGTAAAAACCGATAAATCAGATGCCTATACTTTTAAAGAGCTGGTGGTTCATAATGACCATATTAAGGATTTTTTCGAGAAGAAATAAAAAAAATGATACCAGGAAAATAAGCTTTCTTCAATATGAGGAAAGCTTTTTTTATCTTTAGACTTTCCGGGGGCATCCGGCAATGCATGGTGTCCTGTCATAAGAACTATTAATCATCTCAATAAGAATAAATGGCATTACTGGGCTTTATAAGCAAGGATAAGAAAAAGGACCTCGACAAAGGTCTGGAGAAAACAAAAGAAAGTGTATTTAAAAAGCTGTCAAGAGCTGTTGTTGGTAAATCAAAGGTGGATGACGAAGTGCTGGATGAGCTTGAGGAAGTACTGATTAGCTCAGATGTTGGTGTGCAGACAACGATAAAGATAATAGAAAGGATTGAAAAAAGGGCTTCCGAAGACAGGTATCTCAATACAGCTGAGCTGAATAAAATACTTAGCGAAGAGATAGCCGGACTGCTTGAAGAAAACAGGTCGGGCGAGGTAAATGATTTTAGCTCCGATCCGGGAGCCAGGCCTTATGTTATTATGGTAGTCGGGGTTAACGGGGTAGGTAAAACAACCACCATAGCAAAGCTGGCCTATCACTATAAGAAAGCAGGAAAATCAGTGATACTCGGTGCTGCCGACACTTTCAGGGCAGCTGCTGTAGACCAGCTGAATATATGGTCCGAGAGGGTGGGGGTTAAACTTGTTAAACAGGCCATGGGATCTGATCCCGCCTCAGTAGCCTATGATACGGTAAGCTCTGCTGTGGCCGATAATTATGATATTGCTATTATTGACACGGCAGGCAGGCTGCATAACAAAGCCAACCTTATGAATGAGCTGTCAAAAATAAAAAGGGTGATGGCCAAGGTTATACCTGAAGCACCCCATGAAGTATTGCTTATACTGGACGGCTCAACCGGTCAGAATGCTTTTGAACAGGCTAAACAGTTCACCCTGGCAACGGAAGTGAGTTCAATGGCAATAACAAAGCTTGACGGCACAGCCAAGGGAGGTGTTGTGATAGGTATCTCCGACCAGTTTAAGATACCGGTTAAGTATATAGGCATTGGGGAGAAGCTGGAACACCTGCAGATTTTTAACCGTTATGAATTTGTGGATTCATTATTCTCGAAGTGATACAACTTCGTTTTATCTGTATATATCAGGGATGCGGCAGGGCGGTTACAGGCAATGCCGGTTAAAATCACGCCACCCCGACAGGCTGCCAATTAATCAATTATGCAAAAGAACATAAAAATAATAACCCTGGGATGTTCAAAAAACACTGTTGACTCCGAGAAGCTGCTCAAACAGTTTCAATATTCAGGATTCAATACAGCTAACAGGGATATTGATAATAATGATATCGTAATAGTTAACACCTGTGGGTTTATAAATGATGCAAAAGAAGAGTCTGTAAATACCATTGTTGAACTGGCAGAAGCAAGGAAAAGGGGGGAGATAGGGGAGCTCTATGTTATGGGCTGCCTTTCTGAAAGGTACAGGGATGAGCTGGAAGAGGAAATTCCGGAAGTAGACAGGTACTTCGGGGTTAACAAACCCGATGAAATATTAAATTACCTTGTGAATGATTACCGTAAGATGCCTGATACTGACCGTATACTCAGCGGACCCTCACACTATGCTTACCTTAAGGTGAGTGAAGGCTGTAACCGCAGCTGTGCTTTTTGTGCCATACCCGGCATAAGGGGGAGTTATAAGAGCAGTCCTGTTGAAGAACTGGTTGCTGAGGCTGAATTACTTACCGCCAGGGGAGTGAAAGAGATTATTTTGATAGCCCAGGACCTGGGATATTATGGCAAAGACAGGTATAAAAAGCAAATGCTAACCACGCTTTCTGAAAAGCTGCTGGAGGTAAACGGCATTGAATGGCTCAGGCTGCATTATCTTTATCCTGACAGTCATCATCATCAATTACTGAAGCTTATGCGTGATAATCCCCGTATATGCAATTATATTGATATGCCTATCCAGCATATTTCAGATAACATGCTGTCAGCAATGAAGCGGAAGCATTCATCATTTGAAACAAAGAAAATCCTCTCTGGTATAAGGGATATTATTCCCGACTCAGCCATACGCACAACGGTTATAACGGGTTATCCCGGTGAAACGGACAGGGATTTCACGGAGCTGCTTAATTTTATCAGGGAATTCAGGTTTGAACGCCTTGGTGTCTTTACTTATTCACATGAAGAAGACACCCGGGCCTTTAATACTTTCGACGATGATATTCCCCTGAAAATAAAGAAGGAAAGGGCCGCAGAGATAATGGCCGTGCAGCAGGAGATATCACTGGAGAATAACATCTCCCTGAAAGGCAAGGTGATGCCTGTTATCATTGACAGGGAAGAAGGGGGATATTTCATTGGACGCAGCGAATATGACAGTCCTGAAGTAGACCAGGAAGTAATTATAAAAGCTGATACCGGCACACTGAAGCCGGGCGATATCCGTAATGTGCTTATCACCTCTGCAACCGAGTTTGATCTTGAAGCTGAGCTGCCTGCATAATATACAGCTATCATGCCATAGCTGAAACTGTGAGAGGGGTGAATAAAAAAAAAAGGCGCGGAGAACGCGCCTTTAATGATGTTTAATTTTTATTCCCCGAAGGAAGAGATCGTTTACCATCAGATTTAACCTGCTTTTTCCCTTTTTTAACTTTTATTTTTATTTCATCCGATTTAGGGTCTTTGGCAGCCTTAATGGTATCACCCGCTTCAAGGGATGATTCGATTATAACCTCTGCCATTGGGTCTTCAAGATATTTCTGTATAGCTCTTTTCAGCGGTCTTGCTCCATACTGTGTGTCAAAACCCTTTTCAGCAATAAGGTCCTTCGCCTCATCTGTAAGCTCTATCTTATAACCGAGTGAGAGTATCCTGTCAAACAGCCCTTTCAGTTCAATATCAATAATTGAATGAATGCTTTCCTTTGATAATGAATCAAACAGTACAACATCATCAATCCTGTTAAGAAACTCGGGAGCAAAGGTCTTATGCAGGGCTTTCTGTATTACGCTCTTGGTATAATCATCCCTGGCAGCCTTTCTGCTGCTTGTCTCGAAGCCCACGCCGTGACCGAAGTCCTTCAGCTGGCGAGTACCTATATTACTTGTCATTATTACTATGGTATTCCTGAAGTCAACCTTTCGTCCGAGGCTGTCGGTTAGCTGACCTTCATCCAGAAGCTGCAGCAGAATATGGAAAATATCAGGGTGCGCCTTTTCTATTTCATCAAGCAATACCACGGAATACGGTCTTCTTCTTACTTTCTCTGTGAGCTGTCCGCCTTCTTCATAACCCACATATCCCGGAGGTGCGCCCACGAGCCTGGATACAGCAAATTTTTCCATATATTCACTCATATCAACCCTGATGAGGTTATCGGCACTGTCAAAAAGAAACTGTGCCAGCACCTTGGCAAGGTGTGTCTTACCAACACCGGTAGGGCCAAGGAAGATAAATGTACCGATAGGTTTATTCGGATCTTTCAGTCCGGCCCTGTTTCTCTGTATAGCCCTTACCACTTTCTTGATAGCATCATCCTGGCCAATAAGGCTTTCTGTAAGCTCATCGCCCATCTTAAGCAGGCGGTTGCCTTCAGTCTGTGCAATACGTTGCACGGGAACACCTGTCATCATGGCTACTACTTCGGCAACCTTTTCATCATCAACGGTTTCCCTGTTTTGTGCAAGATCAGACTCCCATCTTTTCTTTTCCGCCTCTATCATGTCCTGCATCTCCTTTTCCTTATCCCTGAAGCTTGCTGCCCTCTCAAAATTTTGATTCTTCACAGCATCCATCTTATCCTTCCTGGTCTCATCAAGCTGTTCCTCAAGCTGCCGCGCTGGTTCACTGTCGCGACGCCCGTGGG
>JBKHBA010000166.1:0-6111 GCA_046542595.1 Bacteroidales bacterium
AATTCACCCCCCTGTGGGTTGTCGATTTTCCCCTGCTGGAATGGGATGAGGAGACAAAGAGGTACTATGCCATGCATCATCCATTTACTTCACCAAAAGCAGAGGATCTTCACTTACTGGAATCAGCGCCTGGCAGGGTGAGGGCCAATGCTTATGATCTTGTGATAAATGGTGTTGAGATAGGAGGGGGGTCAATAAGGATACATAACTCAGAGATACAGGAGCGGATGTTCAGGGTGCTGGGATTTACTGATGAAGAGGCACGCAGTCAGTTTGGTTTTCTTATGGATGCTTTCAGGTACGGGGCTCCGCCGCATGGAGGTGTGGCTTTTGGTTTTGACCGCCTGGTGTCGCTGTTTGCCGGATCAGAAACAATAAGGGATTTTATTGCCTTCCCCAAGAATAATGCAGGCAGGGATATAATGATTGATTCCCCTTCCGGGATATCTGAGAAGCAGTTGAAAGAGCTTGGCCTTAATATTATGAAAAAAGGGATATAAACTTATATCCCCTTCCTGTTATTTTCAGTTTGCCGGTTAAAAAGCATATCCGAAACTAAAACCGAAGGCAACGGATGCGGAAGCCTTGTCTTGAAAAGGCACGTCGAAAACTTCTTCAGAGTTTCCTTCCGGTGTCCATTTACTGCTTTTTACACCAAGACCCGTAAAGATATCAAGGGCAAACCCGCCACTGCTTATCAGCTGGTAGCCTATTATGCCGTTGATGTTCATCTTCGTCATATTTATCTTATTGTCAGTATTGTCTTTGCTGGCAATGGAAGCAGAAGCATAGGAAAAATGCGGACCAACATACAAGCCTTCAGGTGCTTCAATATCGCGGCTGAGGAAGAATTTATATATCAGTTGCCCCCTGAAACCGCTTGTTTTAACGCCGCTCACCTCCTCACCTTCGTTGGTTAGTTCATCAAGATTCAGAAGCAGGCTTGGCCCCAGGTATGAAGCCCCAAGTGTAATGGATTGTTTGGGCATGGTTTGGGCTTCAAAAAGAAGCTTATACTCTCCTGTAACAGGAATAACAGTAACCCAGAACGGACCACCGAGGGCAGCAAGCGGGTTTGTTCTAATCGCAAATCTATATGAGTCATCTTCAGTCTGAGCCATTATTGCTGAAGCACCCAGCATGGCAATAATGATCATTAATAATATTTTTCTGATTGCTTTCATGGTTTTTGTAAACTGGTTATTTAATATATTCAACAGTATTTAACAAAGTTAATAATTATTATGTTCATAGTCAGCCTGGTTTTTGTTTTTGTAAACAATTTAATACTGATGCTTAACAAAAGAACAATTTGCCCCCGCATTAAAAGATGAGTTTTTCAGACAAGCGGTGATCCGATAAGAGTTGCCGCTGTGCAATCTGTAATTTTTACCTGTACATAATCACCTGCTTTATAATTACCTTTCGGAAATACAACTACTTTGTTACGGGAGTTTCTTCCGGAAAGGTCAGCCCTGGATTTTTTTGAGAAACCTTCTGCCAGTACCTCCTGCACGCTGTCAATATCCTTTTTATTGCTGTCAGCGGATAATTGGTTCTGTAATTTAATTATCTCGTTCAGTCGCCTGGACTTTATCTCATCAGCCACATCATCAGTATACTTTCTTGCGGCCCGTGTTCCGGGTCTTTCGTTATATTTAAACATATAGGCAAAATCATATTCCACCCATTTCATAAGCTCCAGTGTAGCCTTGTGATCCTCTTCCGTTTCAGAGCAGAAGCCTGTAATGATATCGGTGGAGACAGAGCACCCGGGCAGTATTTCCCTTATTGACCTTATCCTGTCCATATACCATTCCCTGTCATATTTCCTGTTCATAAGAGACAGTATGCGGCTGCTGCCGCTCTGTACCGGCAGGTGTATATGCCTGCATATATTATCATTGGCTGCCATTACACGCAGCACATCATCCGACATATCCTTTGGGTGTGAGGTGGAGAAACGCACCCTCAGAAGCGGGTCAGTGGCGGCTGTCTGTTCGAGTAACTCAGCAAAGCCCATACTCCGGCCTTCTTTTTGCCACAGGTAGGAGTCTACATTCTGGCCAAGCAGTGTTACCTCCCTGTATCCCCTGTTGAACAGCTGCCTTACCTCCTCCAGGATTGTTTCAGGATCACGGCTGCGTTCAGCTCCCCTGACATAGGGCACTACACAGTAGGAACACATATTATTGCATCCCCTCATTATTGAAACGAATGAAGATACACCATTTTTATCCGATCTTACCGGTGATATATCAGCATATGTCTCTTCCCTGGAAAGCAGCACGTTGACCCCTTTATGTCCCTCATATGCCGAATCTATCAGTGCGGGCAGTTCGCGGTATGCATCCGGGCCAGCCACTATGTCTACCATCTTACCGGTTTCCAGCAGCTCTCCCTTCAGTCTCTCTGCCATACATCCTATTATACCTATCAGGGCATGAGGATTATTTTTTTTATGATGTTTAAAAAGATCAAGTCGGCCCCACACCCTTTGCTCTGCATTATCTCTTATTGAGCAGGTGTTGATAAGGATGAGCTCTGCTTCCTCCATCTTTTCAGTCGGGGTAAATCCCCTGTCACCAAGTATTGACGCCACCACCTCGCTGTCTGCCACATTCATCTGGCATCCGTATGTTTCTATGTAATATTTCCTGCTCATCGTTTTAGTTATTAATCCTTGAGTCCCGGCTCATCATTTCCTGTTGTGTTTTTAACAATATTTCCGGCTTATAGTTTATTTATCCCTTTGCCCCTTATTTATCCCCTTCTCCCGTGAATATTCCCTGGCGGGCTGGCAAAAATACAAAGACAAAAGCTAATAATAAAAACTGTGTTTCAGCAGGCAGTTTATTTTAATTGCCTGGCCATTCTTATGGATTTAACTATCGTTATTGTCAGCAGTCCGGCTGCAATAGTGAATACTACCGTTATCCCGTTTACAAGCAAGCCGTATGTTATGCCTGTTTCGGGACTCATATTAAAGAGTATGAATAATTGAAGTACAAAGAAATGTGTTGTTCCTATGCCACCCGGACTGGGGACAGCCCATCCAATGGTACCAATAAAAAGGGCTACAAAAGCGAAATAAAGACTCAGGTTATCGGTTGATGGCAATGCCCTCAGGCAGCAATAATTCATAAGCACCATCATCAGCCATATCATCAGTGTTTGAAATGTGAAGATGCCGTAGGATTTTATCCTGAATGTCTGCTTCACAGTCAGCAGAAAATCCTTCAGGAAGATACGTATCTTTTCCATTACCCCGAAACGTTTGAATAAATAAACCAGGATGGCGGCTGTTATCAGCAGTCCCGATATTATGAATATAAGGACCAGGTAATTTTCAGACACTGTGCTTATGATGCTGGTTTTGGCCGTCTCCAGCAGTCCGCCCAACCTCCTGAATTCCAGTGCCATGATTATTAAAACTGCCAGAATGAGTATAAGGAGATCATAAAAACGTTCGGTAATAACGGTGCCAAAACTCCTTGACACTTTAATCCCTGATGATTTTTTCAGGGATGTACATCTGATTATCTCTCCCAGCTTTGGAGTGAAGCTGTTAATAAAAAAGCCCAGTAAAAGTGAGTAAGAGATATTTCCTATATCCGGATATTTACCACTGTTCCTGATTAGCAGTCTCCACCTGTAGGCCCTTAAGAAAAACATTATTATAAGGGATGCAATAGCCAGGAGTATCCAGCCTGTTCTGGCTGTTGAAAGAAGCTCAAGTATCCTGTCAAGAGCTTGATTCCTGAGGGTAAGGTAAAGGAAGAAACCTCCTATAATAATGCCTGTTGCAGCGTTTATAATATTTTTTCTTATTCCTGACATGCTTGCCGGGATATGTTTCCGGGAGTTAAATATAATAATTAATGCTAAACAAGGTAAGGGTCTTCCCGGGTAAACAATTTCAAAGCTGTACAAGTATGTATGTGTTGTCAGTGCCGGGTTTACTCAAGGTCCTTTCCTCTGACCCGGGTAAACAATTTTACATCCTGTCCCGGTTTTATTTCAGCCTCAGAATGACAGGTCTGTGGTCTGATATCATTTCCGGGTATTCAGGATAACACTGGTCCAGTCTGAACACCATGGTGGTATCTATGCTGGCAAATAATTCATCAGTAACGCATATATGGTCTATGTGGCTGGGCCATGAGGGGTATGACCACCATGCCATGCTTCCCTTTGCTATGCTCATATCTGTGAAAGTATAATTGTCCGGGTCATTGACCATGGTCCAGAAAACATTTGTTTCCCGGCTGTCGCCATCAATCTCATCGTTCAGATCGCCCAGGATGATCACAGGCTCATCCGGGTAATTATCCGATATGTATTTATGCAGTGAATCAGTAGCACTCCTGCGGCGCTCTTCGTTATCGCTTCCACCGCAACACTTGAAATGGTTATTTATAAGTATAGCCTCTGTTCCTGTTGGTATATGGGTGGCATGTACTTCAAAAGGAGGGCGGGGAAAGGACCAGAAATCATCGTCAAAGATTATTTTACTTTTCGTTTCATCAATGCTCACTTCGGACACCTTATAAAGGTATGCCAGGTTCCATATTGAGTTATCAATAGGATAGTAAAGCCCTTCCCAGCCTATAAGCCTGTCAACAAGATTGTTAAAATCTTCTTCGTTACTTATCTCCTGCAGGGCAATAATATCAGCATCCATCTGCTTAACCAGGTCAGCTACTGTTTTTGCTGTCTCTTCACCATATACCGGATAAGCCCTGATATTAAAAGTGACTATGTCAAAGGTGGATCCGGTACCGCTGATGACACAATCAGAAAAATCAACTCCCTCTGTCCTGTTTGACGGGGGCTTGTGGCATGATGCCGCAAAAAGAATTATTACACCGATAACAAGGTATAATTTGTTACTGTTTTTTATACCCTCATAAGATCGTTTCACCAGGCTGATACTCATTTCATCTGAATTATTAACACTGCAAAGATGATAAAAAAACAGGAATTGTTAAAGCAATATTTGAATTACGCGAGCGCGTTAGCTGCGCCGAGTTCGCAGGCTGGGTTAGTTGCTCTGAGCTCTCAGGTTCGCCTGGGTCAGTCTATTAATGCCTGAAGGTGGTATTTGTTATAAATCTGCATATAATCAGCTTTCTTTCCCGAAGCCCCCTCCACCTGGTGTTTCCATTACGAAGATGTCGCCTGCATCCAGGTTTATATTCTGCACGGAGCCGAGATGAACAATATAAGCATTCTTTTTTATTACCATCTGGCAGCCGGGCAGTCCGTTTGTCCCGCCCGAGCATCCATAAGGGCCGCTCAGGCGCCTCTGCGTCAGTACTGACAGATTAACCGGTTCAATAAATTTTATAACGCGCCTGGCCCCGTCACCTCCCTTCCATCTGCCCTGACCTCCTGATCCTTTACGTATGGCGAATTCTTCAAGTCTTACCGGGTATCTGTGCTCCATGATCTCGGGATCGGTAATTCTTGTGTTTGTCATATGGTGGTGCACGGCATCAGCGCCCCTGAATCCTTTTCCCGCCCCGCATCCCCCGCATACGGTTTCATAATAGCCAAAATTATCATTACCGAACAGGGTGTTGTTCATTGTGCCCTGGCTGGCAGCTATAATGCCGAAAGCCTTGAGCAGGGTGTCAGTAAGGCGCTGGCTTATTTCTACGTTACCACCTACAACGGCCGGGCATAGTTCCGGCTTATCGGCAAACACAGGATTCAGCATTCCATGCGGGAGTATTATTCTGACCGGTTCCATGAGCCCGTCATTGAGGGGTATGGGCTCGTCAAGGAGCAAACGGAGAACGTAGATTGTTACGCTTTTGACTATGGCTTCCGTGGCATTCATATTTGAATCATTAACATCCCCACTGCCGGTAAAATCAATGGTGCATTTTCCTGCGTCAAGTATAATAGCTGCTTTTATCACTGAACCATCATCCAGATGCTCAACAGCCCTGTATGTACCATCTGTAAATTTTGTCAGTGTGCCTCTCATTCGGGACGAGGCGTAGGACCGCAGCTGCTCCATATAATTTACAACTGTCTGCCTGCCATGCCGGCTGATAAGGGTAAGCAATGCTTTGCTTCCGTTATGATTGGCGGCCAGGGATG
>JBKHBA010000167.1:0-6103 GCA_046542595.1 Bacteroidales bacterium
TAAGCAGATTAAAGGCTGTTAATCAATATTACATTATATTTATGCCTCTTAATTTTAAGCAAGGACACATGAAAAGGACAGCATTACTATTAATAGCATTTATCACTCTATTAAACACTACAGCACAAGACCTTATGAATCCCGGTGAATATATTGGCCATAAACCGGGTACTGAATTTACATTACATCACCAGGCACTGGACTACTTCAAATATATAGCGGAGGAATCGGATAATGTGAGCTACCTGTCATACGGCAGTACCTATGAAGGACGCGAACTGGGTGTCGTCTTTGTGTCTTCCACTGAAAATATTAATAAGCTCGAACAGATAAGACAGGACAACCTTATTAATACAGGTCTGCTGGAAGGTGAAAGCAGCGGCAATCAGCTGCCTATAGTATGGCTGAGCTATAATGTGCACGGCAACGAGTCAGTGGGCATGGAAGCTGCACTCAAAACACTGCATACCCTGGTAAGCGGTTCATATAAAGGTGTAAGCGACTGGCTGGAGGAATGTGTTATAGTTATCGATCCCTGCCAGAATCCCGATGGCCGCGACCTGTACACCATGAGGTACAGGAAAACACAATCGGTGCAGCCCAATGCCAATCCGGACGACTGGGAGCATCACCAGGGATGGCCCAGTGCAAGGCTTAATCATTACCTTTTTGATTTGAACCGCGACTGGTCATGGCAGACACAGAAAGAAACAGAGCTGCGCCTTAAGCTATATAATAAGTATATGCCACATGTGCATGCCGACTTCCATGAGATGGGATCAGGCTCAACCTTTTTCTTCGCCCCCGGGGCCGATCCCTGGCATGAGGTTATAACACCCTGGCAGCATGAATTCCACAAGCTTACAGGCAAGGCTAATGCAGAGCTCTTCGACGAATCATACAAACTGTATTTCACAAAGGAAAGCTTTGACCTTTTCTGTCCCAGTTTCGGCGACACCTGGCCGCTGTTTAACGGGGCCATGGGCTTCACCTACGAGCAGGGCGGAGGGGGTTATGCCGGGCTGGCACTGGCCAGGGAAACAGGTGACACCATAACTCTTGAGCAGCGTATTGAAGGTCACTACCTTGCCTCCATGGCCACCATAAAGGTGAGCTATGAGAACAGGGAGAAGCTGGTGGATGAATTCAATAAATTCTTTAAGTCAGGACTTACAGAGCCGGTATGCGAGTATGAGTCGGTTATAATAAAAGGAGATAATGAAGCATCAGCCCTGGCAGCACTGATGGAGCTGCTTGACAAGAACCAGGTCAGGTACAGCCAGGCCGGCAATGAAGGTAAAACATACAAAGGCTTCGATTACCTGGCCAACAAGGATGGGGAGGTAAAAATATCCGAAGGCGATATACTTGTCAGCGCACGCCAGCCACAGGCACATCTTTTCAAGGTCTTCTTTGAGCCTGATTCAAAATATACTGACTCCCTGAACTATGATCTCACTGCATGGGCCATGCCTTACCTGTTCAATGTCAAAGCATATGCTGTTAAAGAAAATATACCCTCCTCAGGTGAAATGCCGGAAGAGGCAGGTATCAGCAACGAAGTGCCGGAGTCAAAAACTTATGCCTATATAGCAGACTGGCAGGGCTTCAATGAGCTGAAGTTCATGGCTGACATACTTAAGGAAAAAGTAAGGGTCAGAAGCCTTATCAAACCATTCACTATTGACGGTAATGATTTTGCCAGGGGCAGCCTTATTATTGCCAGGGGTGATAATATGAATATTGACGATGGCTTTGATAAGAAGGTAACAGACCTGGCTAATAAGGCCGGTGTTAAACTTTTTGCAGTAAGAAGCGGTATGTCAGAAAAAGGAAAAGACCTGGGCTCCAACTATGCCGTGCTGAAGTATAAGCCTGAGATAGCCCTTATAGGTGGTGAAGGAGTGTCTACGGGCGGCTTTGGTGAACTGTGGTTTTTCATGGAGAGGGAGCTGGAATACCCGGTTACCGTTATCAGGCCTGGCTACCTCTCGTCCGTTGATCTTGATGATTACGATGTTGTGCTTCTCCCTTCAGGCTCATATACCAAACAAAAGGAGCAGCTGAAGAATTATGTGAAGCAGGGCGGACGCCTTGTGCTGTTCGAAAATGCTATCAGGCTGTTTGCTTCCGATGAGTCAACAAACCTGTATAAGGCGGCGGAAGCAAGGAAGAAAGAGAGGGAGAAAAAAGAAGATAAACTGAAGACTGATGATCCCGAACACCTGAAAAAGTTTGAGAACAAAAGAAGGGAAAGGCTTACGGAGAGATCATCAGGCAGCATATACAGGATAAGCCTTGACAATAGCCACCCCTATGCTTTCGGTCTGGGTAAGGAATGGTTTATGATGAGAAGATCATCAAATCACTATCCCTACCTGTCCAGCGGTAATAATATCGGGTATATACTGGACAGTGACCCGGTGGCAGGTTTTGCAGGACATGAATTCCGTGAGAAAGTGAAAAACACCATTGTCATAGCCAGTGAAAATATGGGACGCGGAGAGGTAATATATATAACTGATTCGCCATACTACCGTGCCTACTGGAAAAGCGGCCGCGTACTGCTTGGCAATATATTATTCAGATAAATTATGGAAAAAGTAACTGAAAGACTGATAAGATATGCAGGGATAGATACACAGTCGGATGAGAATTCCGATAGCTGTCCCAGCACGGCCGGACAACTTGAGCTGGCTGGACTGCTTAAGAAAGAGATGGAGGATATAGGGCTGGAGGAGGTAAGCCTTGATGAAAACGGCTACCTTATGGCCACATTGCCCTCCAACAGCAGCAAAAAGCTGCCTGTACTCGGACTGATAGCTCATATGGATACCAGTCCGGATATGTCCGGAAAGAATGTTAAGCCACGTATAGTCACAAACTATGACGGTGAGGATATCATCCTGGATGAAAAGAATAATATAGTGCTCAGTCCGTCCGATTTTCCTGAACTGAAAAGGTACAGGGGGCAGGAACTGCTGACCACAGATGGCAATACATTGCTGGGCTCAGATGATAAGGCAGGCATAGCAGAGATACTGACAGCTGTTGAATATATGATAGCCCATCCCGAATATGAGCATGGAAAAGTAAGGATAGGCTTCACCCCTGATGAAGAGATAGGAAGGGGAGCAGACAGGTTTGATACAGAGGCTTTCGGTGCCGGTTTTGCCTATACCGTTGATGGCGGTGAAGAAGGCGAGCTGGAATACGAGAACTTCAACGCCGCCATGGCTACGATAGAGATAGCAGGAAGGAATGTGCATCCCGGAACAGCCAAAAACCAGATGATAAACTCAATACACCTGGCATGGGAATTCAACTCCATCCTGCCCGAAAAAGCCAGGCCTGAGCATACTGAGAAATACGAGGGTTTCTTCCATCTCATTGATATAGATGGTAATGTTGAACACTCGCGTATAAGATATCTTGTCAGGGACCATGACAGGACAAAGTTCACAGAGAAAAAGGCCATGCTGGAAGATATTGCCGCGAGCATGAATAAGAAGTATGGCAGCGGTCGTGTTAAGCTAAACATTAAGGACCAGTACTATAATATGAAGGAAAAGATAGAGGATCACTACCATATTGTTGAGCTGGCGGAAAAAGCAATGAAGGAGGCAGGTGTGAAGCCCATGGTTAAGCCGATAAGGGGAGGTACCGACGGTTCAAGGCTGTCTTATATGGGACTGCCCTGTCCCAATATCTTCACCGGCGGTCATAACTTCCACGGAAGGCATGAATATATACCGGTAAAGTCTATGCTCAAAGCTGTTGACACCATTATTAACATTATCAAGCTTATACCGCAGTCATATTAACAGGTAGCAAAGCTGTTTCTACTGAAGTCTTATTAACAGGACACAAAGCTTATACCGCAGTCATATTAACAGGCCGCCGTGTACAGGATAAAAGCCAGGGGGTAAAGGATCCCGTACTTAATGCCGGGATCTTTCTTACCGCACCGGTTAATTCAGCTTCTTTATTATCTCCATACCCCTGGAAAGGGCTTTCTCATTCATGGGCAGGAGGTGATGGTACCTCTCGGGTAATGATTTTTTGAGTCCCGTCAGCACATTCTCCATCTTAAGCACAGGCTTTATTTTCAGGTATCCGCCCAGTACAATCATATTGAATGTTTTTGAACTCTCCATCTTTGATGCCTCATCAGTGGCATCAATCCTGTATACCTCTATATCATCTCTCTCAGGATGCCTTGTTATACCGTTACCGTCATAAATAAGGGTGCCGCCCGGTCTCACTGCCTCTTCAAATTTATCCAGCGACTGCTGGTTGAGTATTATGGCTGTGTCAAATGTCCTGAGTATGGGGCTGCTGATCCTTTCCTCGCTTAGTATCACTGTTACATTAGCTGTTCCGCCACGCATTTCCGGGCCGTATGATGGCATCCAGCTTACTTCCATATCCTGCATTATTCCTGAATAAGCCATTATCTTACCCATAGACAGGACACCCTGGCCACCAAATCCGGCTATAATAATTTCTTCTGTCATAATTAGTCAGTTTTCATTTGTTATTAAACTCTTATTCCTCAGGCACTTTCAAATCGCCCAGCGGATAGAAAGGAAACATATTGTCCTCCATCCACTCATTTGAATCCACCGGGGTCATCTTCCATCCTGAAGGACAGTTTGATACAATCTCGATAAAGCATGTACCCTTATCCCTTTTCTGGTATTCAAGGGCTTTACGTATTGCTTTCTTTGTCTTACGCACATTGCCCGGCTTGTGCACACTCTGCCTTGTCACATAATAGGTGCCTGGCAGGGTAGCCACTATATCGGTCATTTTCAGCGGGTTTCCCATCATCTTAATATCACGTCCGTAGGGTGATGTGGATGATTTCATTCCCTCTATGGTTGTCGGAGCCATCTGTCCGCCCGTCATACCGTATATACCGTTATTGATGAAAATAATTAGTATATTCTCTCCCCTGTTGCAGCTGTGTATGGTCTCAGCCGTACCGATAGCCGCCAGGTCGCCGTCGCCCTGGTAGGTAAAGACATATTTCCCGGGCTGCAGCCTTTTTATTGCCGTAGCCAGTGCCGGGGCGCGACCATGAGCGGCCTCCTGCATATCAAGATCCATATAATTATACATAAGGACGGAGCAGCCAACAGGTGTCACCCCAATGGTATCCTGCTGTATCCCCATCTCTTCAATCACCTCTGCCAGTATGTTATGGGCCGTTCCATGACCGCAACCCGGGCAGTAGTGCATCGTCTTATCTGTCAGTACCGTAGATCTCTTATGGACGCGATTCTCTTCTTTGATCATTTCTTTTGGACTAATATTCTCTGCCATTATCTTACCCTCCAATAATTTTTGTTTTCAAATTTTCAACAATCTCTTCGGCCGTGGGTACTATACCTCCCATCCTGCCGAAGTGCTCTACCGGCACCTTGCCGTTAACGGACAGTCTTACATCTTCCACCATCTGCCCGGCGCTCATCTCCACTGTAAGCATACCTTTAACCTGTTCTGCCAGCCTTCCTATCTCTTTCGAGGGGAAGGGGAACAGGGTGATGGGCCTCAGCAACCCTACCTTAATACCTTCCTTCCTGGCCATCTGTATGGCTTTCTGTGATACCCTTGCACTGGTACCGTAGGCTATAAGTAAATATTCTGCATCATCACACTGGAATGACTCAAACCTGACCTCTTTCTCCTGCATCTCACGATACTTATCCTGCAGCTTCATATTAAAAGCCTCCTGCTGATTGGAATCCAGGTCCAGGGATGTGATAATATTCCTTTCCCTGTCGGGGGTCTTACCGGTGGTAGCCCATCCTGGCAGTTCTTTTGCTCTTTCTTTCTGCGGCTTAAGCCATACCTTCTCCATCATCTGTCCTATGGCACCGTCTGAAAGTATGAGTGCCGGGTTCCTGTATTTGAAGGCCAGGTCAAAACCCAGCTCAACAAAATCAGCCATCTCCTGCACAGAAGCCGGGGCCAGCACTATCAGCTTATAGTCGCCATGGCCTCCGCCCTTGGTCGACTGGAAATAGTCTGACTGTCCGGGTTGTATTGTACCGAGTCCCGGGCCTCCCCTTACCACGTTAACTATCAGGCAGGGCAA
>JBKHBA010000168.1:0-6076 GCA_046542595.1 Bacteroidales bacterium
ACGGACGTGGAAGCAGCCGGCAGTGCAAGGAATTCAAGAACGGAGGTGGATATGGCAGGCATGTTTGACAACACTGCTATTACCTGCAGTACAGCCATAAGCAGGAACACTGCTGCATTGATATATATAAGTTTCAGCAGGTTTGTTCCTTTCCTGAACTGCTCCTTTAGTTCACCAATAATACTCATCAGTAAAGCGTATTAGTTGTTTTTCGCCATATCTTTATCAGTATATAGCCAAACACCATTCCTCCAAGGTGAGCAACATGTGCTATATTGCTTCCGGGCTGCGTAACAGCAAGGTACAGCTCAAGTGCACCGTATCCTATGACCAGCCACTTGGCTTTTATGGGTATGGGCGGGAAGAGAAGCATAAGCTGGGTGTTTGGAAACAGCATACCGAAGGCAAGCAGTATACCGAATACAGCTCCTGAGGCACCCACCGTTGGGATGTTAAGGATACCGTTCAGCTGTCTCATGTCGGGATCAGTAAACCTTCTCCCTGTCTGCCATATCTCTGCGCCCCTGTCCATTACCATCTCAAGCTGTTCAGGGCTGATGGCGCTGACAAGCTTCTGATACTGTATTGCCATCACGGTTTCATGTGCAAGGGCAGCACCCAGTCCGCTAACGAAATAATAGATAAAAAACCTTTTGGGTCCCCATACAGATTCAAGCACCCTGCCGAACATAAACAGGGCAAACATATTAAAGAAAAGGTGTCCCAGCCCGGCATGCATAAACATATGCGTGATGACCTGGAAAGGCCTGAAATGTTCTGATTTCGGGAAATATAAGCCCAGGGCAGAAGTCAGGTCCAGGTTAAAAACAGCAGCCCCGGTATATGTTGCAAGCAACATAATGATATTTATTAATAGCAGGTTTTTTACCACCGGTGGTATTCCCGAGAATCCTCTTCCAAATGTATACATATGTTTATTCCTGTTTTTTAAACATGTTTTTATATAACAATAGTCACGCCAAAATAGTTAAGATTTTTATAAATGCGACATATTGTCATTATCATAATTTTAACAGCAGCGGCATTAACCCTGCAGCCTGCTCCGGCAGTGACAGAAGGAACCGGATGCAATCCCGGCCCCTGTAGTACAGCCCTTATTTCATTTCAGTCTTTTATCCAGTTCATCAAGGGTAATTATGCTTATTATCGTTTTTCCCGAAGGCGCATAATTTGGATTTGTGCACTGGAAAAGCTTATCTATCAGTTCTCTTATCTCTTCCGCCTCCAGGCCTTTGCCATAAGGCACTGCTGCAGCCCTGGCCATGCATGCCGCAATCTTTTCCTTATTGCTGTCTCCGGGCTCTTTTTCTGTTGTTTTGTATTCCTCGATAATAATTTCCAGCATCTCCCGGGGATCTTCATTCATGCTGGCTGCAGGTTGTGAATTGATGGATATAGTGTTATTGCCAAGGTAGTGGATATCAAAGCCACAGTTTTTTATCTCCTCTTCTATCTCATTAATGATTGAAAGTCCGGCCTGGTCCATCTCAAGTGTTTTGGGGAACAGGCTTTTCTGTGCCACCATGGAATCTGACTGCAGGACCCTGATAAATTTATCATACAGTATCCTCTCATGTGCACGTTTCTGGTCTATTATCATAAGCCCGGATTTAACCGGACATATGATATATTTATTACGGATCTGGAATATTTTTTCCGGTCCGCGGAAAATCCCTGTCCCATCATCCTTTCCCTCTTTTTCCCCGGTGAAAGGGTCTTTGCTGAGGTGATCACCGCTGGAAGGATCACCACTAAGGGCGGGGCTGCTTCCGCTAATGTCGTCCGGCAGGCGCCCCGGGTATAGTTTTTCCCAGTTGGAGAGGTTGAAATCCCTTTCCTTCTCGAATGATCTTTTCAGCTCATTATATTTATCATCCTCCCTGAAGGGGTTATAGTTTGTATCTATGTCTATACGGGGCATACCGGGATTTTCTTTTCCCGGGCCGGGGATGTCAATAACACCCTCATTATCAAAGTCCAGAGAGGGCACTATATTGAACTTTCCAAGACTTTCCCTTACAGAAGCGTGCAATACCTGCCATACCATCCTTTCATTCTCGAATTTTATCTCTGTCTTGGTAGGATGGATATTTACATCTATGCTTGCCGGGTCTGCTTCCAGGAAGATAAAATAAGAGGGTATGGCTTCAGGTGCCAGTATATTTTCATATGCTTCCATAACAGCCTTATGCATATAAGGATGGCGCATATACCTGCTGTTGATAAAAAAGAACTGTTCGCCGAATGTTTTCCTTGCATGTTCGGGCTTACCGATAAAGCCGCTGATCTTTGCCAGGCTGGTTTCAGTGTGAAGGTTAACAAGGCTCTGGTTCATATTCTTGCCAAACACATCTATTATTCTCTGTTTACTGCTTGCCTGCGGCAGGTTAAACACCTCCTTGTCGTTATGATGAAGGCTGAATCTTATATCAGGGGATGCAAGCACCACACGCTGAAATTCATTGATGATATGGCGTATCTCTGTGGCTGCCGTTTTCAGAAACTTCCTTCTGGCCGGCACATTATAGAAAAGGTTTTTGACGGCTATATTTGTTCCGGGCGGGCAGCTGACGGGCTCCTGGGACTCTACCTTTGACCCGTTTATTTTAAGCATTGTCCCTATCTCAGCACCTTGAAGGCAGGTTTTTACCTCCACCATTGCCACTGCAGCTATTGAAGCCAGTGCTTCACCCCTGAATCCCCTTGTGCTGATGGCAAAAAGATCTTCGGCAGTTGTTATCTTGGAGGTGGCATGACGCTCAAAGCTGAGCCTGCAGTCTGTCCCGGACATACCCTGCCCGTCATCAATAACCTGCACCAGTGAACTGCCTGCATCCTTTATTATCACTTTGATATGCTTGCTGCCTGCATCAACAGCATTTTCCATCAGTTCCTTCACGAGGGATGCCGGCCGTTGTATGACCTCGCCGGCAGCTATCTGGTTTGCGACAGAGTCGGGCAGGAGCTTGATTATATCAGGCATTGAAGAACCGGTTTACAGGTATAAAAATACGTAAGCAATAAGGAAAAGCACCAGGGCTATGACTACCAGCCTTATCAGGGTATACCTGCGGACCTTTATTTTATTCTGGTGAAAGTAGCCCGACATTGATCCGCGGGTTATCCTGGGAACATAATTTTTATCAATATCTTCCTTAATACCCAGTTCGGCCTTTATCCGGCGCTCCCTTTCCTCTCTCTCTTCCTTGTCAGCATCATAATACATAGGGGTATAGCTGAATCCCCTGGGTCTGTACTGCTTAAAAAAACTTGGTATTCCTGACATTATTAATTTTTTTACAAAGTTACTAATAATCTCCCAGTCTTTCAATCAAGTCTGCCACCGCATTTATTGCAATACACAGCATCTTTGTCATGACCTTCGGTATGGCAATGAGGACATTCCCTCTCAATTTCTTCTTCGCTCATAACTTTCTGCTGGTGACTCAGTTCAGCACTTACAATGCCTGTCGGAACAGCTATTATAGCATAGCCGGTAAGCATTGTAAGGCTGGCAATAAACTGACCAATAGTAGTAACAGGAGCTATGTCGCCGTAGCCAACCGTGGTTATGGTTACAATGGTCCAGTACACTCCCCGGGGAATACTGATAAAACCATTCTCAGGACCCTCAATAAGATACATTAGAGTCCCTATCACCAGAATAATAGTGAAGACTGCTATAAGGAATACCCCAATTTTGGCTTTGCTTGCCCTGAGTGAACGGCTTATAATCCTTCCTGCATGCGTGTATCTGGAAAGCTTAAGTACCCTGAATACCCTTAATATCCTGAGCGCCCTGATAACCAGAAGGCTGGAGCCCCCCGAAATTATCAGCCCCAGGTAAGTGGGCAGGATGGCCAGCAGGTCAACTAAACCATAAAAGCTTCTTATGTATTTGAATGGTTTCCCTGTTATAATAATACGCAATACATATTCCAGTGTGAAAAGGATGGTAAATACCCACTCAACCGTTAAAAAGATATTATTCATGGCAGCATTGTGCCCTGGCACCGAGTCAAGCACAACAGTTATGATGCTAAGAATAATGGCAGTTATCAGTAACACATCAAATGTCTTTCCTGCCTTTGTATCGGATTCAAAGATTATTTCGTACAGTTTATCCTTCGTTTTTCCCATGATAAGAAAGTTTTGATTTGTGATAATTCAAAGATAGGGAACTTTGTCATTTTCCTGGTGCCGTTCTTCCTTTGCCCCTCGCAGACCTGGCTCAGGCATCTTATCCGGACTCATCTCCGGCTGGCAAAAGTGTAGTGCCGGATTAATGTAATTCTGGATTAATGGAGTGCCTCATTAATGTAATGCTGAATTAATGAAATGCCGGATTAATGTAATGCTGAATTAATTGAGTGCTGGAATAATGTAATTCTGGATTAATGGAATAATGATAAAAAGGCTTTTATATCTTTACAAAAAACTTAATACAATGAGGAGACTACCTGCCTTATTATTTCTGATATGCCTGATACTTATTTCATGTGGTGGCGAGCGCGATAATGAGCGGAAAGTCATAAGCCTGAACATACGCTATGATAATCCTGCCGATGCGCCTAATGACTGGCCATCGAGGAAAGACTTTATCGTTTCTTTCCTTCAGGAGGAGTTCCCCTCAGTATTCGGCCTTCAGGAGGCACTATGGCATCAGTATGCTTATATTGATTCCTGTCTTACAGGGTATGAGTCTGTTGCTGCAGGAAGAGATGATGGGATAAGAAAAGGGGAGATGACCCCTGTATTCTACCGCTCAGATCTGTTAAAGCAGTTAAACAGTGGCACTTTCTGGTTGTCAGAGACGCCTGAAATACCGGGAAGTAAAGGCTGGGGAGCAGTGCTTCCAAGGATAGTGACCTGGGTGCAACTGGAGGAAAAGCAAACAGGTAAAACCTTCTATTTCTTCAATACCCATTACAGTCACATGTCTGATTCCGCAAGGCTTATGAGCTCGGAAATTATCCTCAATAAGGTAAAGGAAATAGCCGGCGGGTCATCTTTCATGCTGGCGGGCGACTTTAATATGAGACCAGGGAGCAAGGCATATGCCACCCTTACGGGGAATGGCAGTGAGGATGCGCTGATAATTGATAGCTATGCAGTAAGTGAGACCGGGCCCGCAGGCCTTGATTATACTTTTAACGGATTCAGGGATGAAGAAGGGGAAGGCCGTATTGATTATATATTTGTAAGCCCGGATATAAGAGTTTTAAGCCATAATACCCCTGGCCCGAAAAGTGAAAATTTGTTCCTTTCTGATCACTGGCCTGTGGTAGTTAAGGTTAAATTGGATTAGAAAGTCTTTCGCTTACCAGAGCTGAAACTGGCAGCAAGCTGAACAGAGGGTGGCCGGCAGACCTGAGACATCTTATCCGGTTAGTAATAACGCCCGCTGCCGAACCTGGGATTTACTATATTATTATATATTGAACCGAAGGTGTAGGTAAAGCCTATCCCGCCGTCTATTCTGTAAGCTGTTTGCCGCTCCTGTAACTCCAGCAGTATCTCGGCTTCATCAAGGTCCCCTTTGGGCAGTGTTATCTGGTTGTTGATTCTGGCCGCACCTCCCCGCATGGAGAATGACAGCCCTTTCAGTATCCTTATATTAATGCGGCCATCCAGCTCTATCATGTTTTTTGACAGGTCATGGAGGTAGGATGATGCTTCCAGTGAAATATTTACCGATCCCCATTTTTGCTGTACCTGGTATGCTATATCGAGGGTTTGTTCAAGGAGATGCTCGGTGGTTTTATTATAAATGGTTGTGTCTAAATAATTATTATATGTATAACCCATACCATAAAGCATTCTGAGCTGTCTCCTTGTTGATTCTGAATAAGGGAAAATATTATATTCTATTGAGGGTATGGCATCAAAGCTTGAATACATGTTGCGGTATGTTGACGATGACAGATCTATGCGTGCACCGGCAGACCAGTGTTCCGAAAGGCTGAAAACGATAAGGTTATCCACCGACCATGAATTTCTGTTACTTATGTATGTGGTGTCTTCATAGGTATATTTTGTTTCCCTGAATCGCATA
>JBKHBA010000169.1:0-6056 GCA_046542595.1 Bacteroidales bacterium
AATAATTGAGTTGACTGGCGGGGAGCTCAGAACCTACGGCTTCAAGGAGATTGAATTCAGGAATTGATATTTCCCCAATCGTCAAATTTCTCCATCCCGCTGATCATCTTATTCAGGAAATCCTTTATAGGCTTTGAGGCTATCATCTTCAGTCCCGCATTAAGATCAGCCTTTATGGTCAGTTTAGCTCTTGTATCTTTTTCATCCAGTTCCTTAAGCTGCACCCAGATATAAAACTCCGTGTTATTCATCCCCCGGCCGGCAAATTTCACTGTATCATAAGCATCCTTACGCACAATTTTTATTGTTGACCGGCCTACCGGTGAAACTTCAAATGAACATTCATCTACTGAGGCTTCCCAGTTTTTCACTGTTTTTTCAGGAAGGAAACGTTTAAAATTCCTCATATCGCTTACGAAAGCAAATATCTCCTCTGATCCGGCATTTACCTTCCCTATCCTGCTCTCGTATTTACTGAAATTATCCATAAGCCCTTATTTACCCCAGTTTGAAGGATCCTGCCGCCACTGCGCCAGTGTATCCATGTCATCACCTGTTACATAACCTGTCTCAACGGCCAGTTCCACCAGGCTGTTATAATCACTTAAAGTGGATAAGCTGCAATCATTATCGCGGAAGTTATCCTCTGCCTTTTTAAAACCGTAGGTGAATATTGCAAGCATCCCCTGCACATTGCAGCCTGCCTCTCTCAGGGCATTGACAGCCGTAAGGCTGCTTCCTCCTGTTGATATCAGGTCTTCTATTACCACCACTTTCTGACCTTTTTCATAGAAGCCTTCAATACGGTTGCCCATTCCGTGTCCTTTTGCACCTGACCGTACATAGATAAATGGCAGCCCAAGCTCCTCTGCTACCATAACGCCATGTGCTATTGCTCCTGTGGCTACACCGGCTATCACTTCTGCATCAGGGTATAGCTCTCTTACCCTGCCGGCAAAGGCATCTCTTATTGCCTGCCTGACCTGGGGGAAGGAAAGGGTCTTCCTGTTATCACAGTAAATAGGCGATTTCCAGCCCGAAGCCCATGTAAACGGATTTGACGGTTGCAGTTTAATTGCTTTAATTTGTAAAAGATAAGCTGCAATTGATTTTGCAATATTTTCCATAGATTGATGTATAAGATTTTTCTTGATAGCAGGTTTATAGTCATCAGCAGTCAACCTGACCGCATGCAAAAATACTGCTTATTCCACAAATACCATGACATTGATGAGCTTTATGATAAAATAAGCGCTTTCATCACTAATCCGGAAATTACTTCCTTCAATATATATTCATACAAAATAGATGCTCTATGGCAGGCTTTTAAAGGGTATTTTGAGGTGAGGACGGCGGCTGGCGGACTCTTATTTAATGACAGGGAGGAATTATTATTTATAAAAAGGCACGGCAGGTGGGATGCGCCCAAGGGGCATCTTGAAAAAGGGGAGTCCATTGAGGATTGTGCCCGCAGGGAGATAGAGGAAGAGACAGGTATTATACCAGGTGATTTTATAAGCAGGCTTAAGCCAGGCTATCATATATATAAAGCAGGGGATAAAGACATACTGAAGGTAACACACTGGTTTGTTTTTTCCTGTACCGGCGGGGGCAGTGCCCTGCCACAGGAAGAAGAGGGAATAACAGAGGCCAGGTGGTTTAATAAGTACGGACTTCAACAGGTGCATGAAAGCACCTGGCCCTCAATATCCCATCTCAGAGCTTGGGTACGACCAGGCGCCTTAAGTTTTCGGAAGGGAAAGGGGCAGGCGATTCTATCAGTCTCATATCCCTGTCAAGGAAATAAAATGCCGGGAGATATTTTAACTCATAAATATCTTCCAGTCCCATTGCACTATGCCCGTCAAGGAAGATAAAATCATACTTTACCGCTCCAATCTTCTCCAGGGATGACTCAAAGTCCTCATCCAGCAGTATAACAACAACTGACAGCTGCTCATTATAATCCCTCGCCCAGTGCTTAAGTATATTAAGTTCAGCCCTGGTATCAGGCAGTGCGGCTGAACCGAATACAAGGATGCTGTGTTTGCCCCTGAGGCTGTCAAGTGTGTATATTTCACCATCTTCATTCTCAAGGCTGAAGCCGGGTGGTTTATTGCCGGGCTTAAGCCTGTTTATCTTTTCTGTTATCCTGGCTGCCAGCTTTCTGTTATAATCATCGGATGCATTCTCAGTCATCTGCTCAATGATTCCCTCTATTGATTCCTTCCTGAAATAGTTTTTATAATATTCATTATACAGGTTTTCCAGGATCACATACTCAATCAGTGACTGATTGCTGAGCAGTCCGTCCGGGGCTATGACATCAACAATATCACTGTACGGTCCTGCCGAATTTATACAGTCACGTATTGCACCTCCACCGCGGCTGTCCGACAGATGCCGCAGGTATCCGTTAAAAACCTGGCTTATAAGATCAGTGTAGGCAGGCATGCCGGGCATAAATTCCTGATTAATAAGCCGTATATCATCACGGGAGGGGATATGTCTCTTTTCAGACACCATCTCCAGCAGGCAATGCCTGCAGTCAAAATATTTCAGTGAATAGCCGGTCCACCGTTCATTCCTCTGACCTTCAAATGATGTCACAAGAGAATCACTGCTTCCAGGCTGTTCACCAAGATATATACCGCGTGTTATACGCGCAGTATAATCATAATACAGTGAATCAATAAACCGTATGCTGTTATTAATATTATTTCCGTCAAGTTTAAGATGGTGAAGCCTGTACTTAAAAAAAGGATTCAGCTTTTCGCCCACTTTCAGCTCTCTGAATACCGGCAGCTTAGTCTCATAAGATACACCTTTTTCAACAAGTACCAGCAGCTCATAGATACCATATCTCAGCCTGAGCCAGCACAGCTCATTGCAATCCACCCTGATATTAAAATGTTCATTATCCTCAACCTTCACCCTTTCAATCAATGAAGAAAATCCGGTTACAGGGTCAGCCTGTCTGTACACCTCAATATATTCACCGGCAGCACCCGGGGCATATCCGCTGATCTGTGCTTCTGACCCTGCAAATGACTGGGAATAAAAAAGACTAATGCTAATTACCAGTATAATCCTGATCATCTAGCGGTATTTAGTAATATCTATGCTTGAAGGTAAGAACTGTGAAGCATCACCACCGTTGCGTATTATGTCACGCACTATGGTGCTGTTTACCGGTGTCAGGTCAGGTGTTGTCAGTAACATAACCGATTCTATTTCCGGGGCCATAGCCTTATTAAGCTGGGCAATAGCCCTCTCATATTCGAAGTCAGCCGCTGTTCTCACCCCCCTGAGCAGGAACGATGCCCTGTTTTTCCTGCAGAAGTCAACGGTAAGGCCATTATAGTGAGTCACCTTCACCATTTCTATTCCTTTAAATACATCGTTTATCATTTTTTCCCTGTTCTCAAGGGTAAAGTAACCATCTTTAAGGGCATTGGCGCCTATAGCAATTATTATCTCATCAAAAAGACTGAGTGCCCTGTTAACAATGGACTCATGGCCACGGGTAAAAGGGTCGAATGAACCCGGGAAAACTGCTATTCTTTTTTCTGCATCTGTCATAATAGGGCAAAAGATTAAATTTATACTATCTTCCTCGGATTTGCAACCTTCTGTTTTAAAAGGGATAGATCCAGTACATCCATTATTGTATCAACATATGAAAATGTCAGCCCTTTAAGGTATACATCCTTTATATTATCAACATTCTTTTTATTATCCGATGATAATATAATCTCTTTAAATCCTGCCCTCCTTGCTGCCAGTATTTTTTCCTTTATACCGCCAACGGGCAGCACCTTACCCCTGAGTGTAATTTCCCCGGTCATGGCAATATTACGTTTCACCTTGCGCTGTGTAAAAGCTGAAGCTATGGATGTAGCCATTGTTATACCGGCGGAGGGGCCATCTTTGGGTATTGCTCCTTCCGGTACATGAAGGTGAACATTCCATTTGTCAGAGAAATTATCGGGCAGGCCCAATAATCCGGCATGTGATTTAAGGTATTCGAGTGCTATTATTGCCGATTCCTTCATTACATCACCAAGATTACCCGTAAGCGTCAGTTTACCCGTACCCTTGCTGAGGCTTGTCTCAATAAACAATATCTCACCCCCCGCTGCTGTCCATGCAAGCCCGGTAACCACTCCGGCCTGCTCATTACCTGCATACTCTTCCCTTTTATACCTTGGCGGACCAAGTATTGATGTTATCTTCTCATACCCGGGGGAGGCATCATGCTCCTTACCATATGCTATATCACTTGCTGTGCTGCGTATTATCTTTGATAATCTCTTATCCAGTTCCCTGACACCGGACTCCCTGGTATAGTTGTCTATCAGGCCGGAAAGCACCGGGCGTTTGAGCTTCAGCTGGCTTTTTTTGACACCGTGATTTTTAAGCTGTTTTGGCAGCAGGTGCCTCATTGCTATCTCTATTTTCTCCTCAAGCAGGTAACCGTTGATCTCAATCAGCTCCATCCTGTCGCGCAAAGCCGGACTGATAGTGGAAAGGGTATTTGCTGTTGCGATGAATAACACATTGGACAGGTCATATTCCATTTCAAGAAAATTATCATGAAAGGCATTATTCTGTTCCGGGTCAAGCACTTCGAGCAGGGCTGAAGCAGGATCACCTCTGAAATCCTTGCCCACCTTATCTATCTCATCAAGAATAAATACCGGGTTTGATGAACCGGCTTTCTTTATATTTTGCACCACCCGTCCGGGCATAGCCCCTATATAAGTTTTACGGTGTCCTCTTATTTCAGCCTCATCATGCAGTCCGCCCAGTGACATTCTGACACATTTCCTGCCAATAGCCCTGGCAACAGACCTGCCCAGTGATGTTTTACCAACACCGGGGGGTCCATAAAGGCACAGTATAGGGGATTTCAGATCACCTTTTAGTTTAATCACGGCCAGATGTTCGAGTATCCTCTCTTTTACCTCCTCCAGCCCGTAATGGTCCTGATCAAGTACTTTTTTTGCATGCTCAAGATCAAGATTATCTTCCGTAAACTCAGACCAGGGAAGATCAACAAGTGTCTGCAGGTAATTCACCTGCACTGAATATTCTGCTGCTGCAGGATTCAGTCTCTGCAGCTTATCAAGTTCTTTATTAAACACTGCCTCCACTTCTTCTGACCACTTCTTGTCCTTTGCCTTTTCCCTGAATTCATCTATCTCTTTCTCCTGTGGATTATCTCCCAGCTCGTTCTGGATGGTTTTCATCTGTTGCAGAAGCATAAACTCCCTCTGCTGCTGATCAAGGTCAGATTTAACCTTTGACTGCAGTTCATTTTTCAGTTCCAGCAGTTGCATTTCCTGAACCAGGTTTTCAAGGAGCATTATACCCCTGTCATGCAGGCTTTCAGCCTCAAGAAGCTTTTGCTTTTCCTTTACCTTTATTTCGGTATTGGAGCAGATAAAATTTATCAGGTATGTTTTATTCTCAATATTCTTTATAGCAAATGATGCTTCCTGGGCTATTGCGGGGTTAAGCTTGATAATCCTGAGAGACATATCTTTAAGGGAGCTTACTATTGCTTCAAACTCCCTGTTTTTTTCCTTTGTCTTCTCTTCCGGTCTTACCAGCACCTTTGCCACCAGGTAGGGAGTTTTCTTTACGGGCTCTATCAACTCAATCCTTTTCCTGCCCTGTATTATGGCCGTGGTTGATCCGTCCGGCATCTCGAGCAATTTAACGATATGACCAACAGTGCCTATACGATGCAGGTCGCGAAAGCCGGGATCTTCAATTTCCGGATCGAGCTGTGCCACGGCACCCACCATTTTCTCACCCTCATATGCATCTCTTATAAGTTTGACTGATTTTGACCTTCCTATAGAAATAGGAAGCACAACACCGGGAAAAAGTACATTATTCCGCAGGGACAGCACCGGCAGTTCTTCCGGAACCGGCTTATCATCCATCCCTTCATCATCACCATCAGCGATAATAGGTATTATCTCCCCCTCATCATCCACTATGTCAGGTAAAAAAATATTATTCAATGCTTTATTCTGTTTTCTATT
>JBKHBA010000170.1:0-6045 GCA_046542595.1 Bacteroidales bacterium
AGCTCGGTATCCAATTTTGAATCTTTCCAGTCCAACAGGCTGAAATGCCGCTACCGCAGCAAAGGAAGCAAGCAGAACAAGCTTGTTCATACCCTCAATGGCTCTGCCCTTGCCCTGCCCAGGATACTTGCAGCAATACTGGAGAATAACCAGACGCCCGATGGCATCAGGATACCGGGGAGCCTGGTAAAATATACCGGGTTTGAATCTATCTGAGTCCGGGACAAAAGATGACTGATAAAACAAAATCATATCTGCTGGCGGGTATGGCTGTCTTTTTCTGGTCTACCATAGCTACCGCATTCAAGATAGCACTCTCCGAGCTCAGTCCGGGTCAGCTGCTTTTTATCGCATCATGCACGGCAGTGGTTGTGCTGACAGTAATAAGCATTAGCGAGGGTAAATTCAGGATCATACTGAAGACCGGCCCCTCCGGCATACTCATGTCTGCCCTGCTGGGACTGCTCAACCCTTTTATCTACTACCTGGTGCTGCTTAAGGCCTATACACTGCTGCCCGCACAGGTAGCACAGCCTCTTAATATGATATGGCCCATAGTGCTTGTCTTCCTTTCGGTACCCATGCTTAAACAGAAAATACCAGCCAGGAGCTTTATTGCCCTTTTTATATCTTTTGCAGGTGTTTACCTTGTCTCATCGCAGGGACAGCCTTTCAACCCGGGCAGATCCGACTGGCTGGGTGTCATCCTTGCTGCAGGCAGCTCCATATTCTGGGCCCTGTATTTTATACTTAACCTGAAGGATAAAAGATATGAATCGCATAAATTGCTTCTTAACTTCTTTATCTCTACCATATATATAGCCATATACCTGGCTTTTACCGGCGGTTTCGGGGAGATAAGCCTCAAGGGTCTGCTGGCCGGGGTGTACACCGGCATTTTTGAGATGGGACTGACATTCTTCCTGTGGCTTAAAGCACTCAGGCTGGCAGAGACATCGGATAAGATCTCCAACCTGGTGTTCCTGGCACCCTTCCTCTCTCTGGTTTTTATCTCTGTCTTCCTCGGGGAACATATATACTATACAACCTTCATGGGGCTGCTTCTCATTATAGGCGGAATAGCTTACCAGCGCACAGGGAAAAAGCCCACAGAGCAGCTCCCCGGCAGCGATAAATAATTCTACCATTATTCTTCCTCTCTGCGAAAATGTAATGCTAAAAATTGTCAGCTTCGTTTCCTATCTTTACAGTGATTATGGATTATGACAGGATAATACTGGGTATTGACCCCGGAACCAATATTACGGGTTACGGGGCCATAGGTATAATAAAGAATGAGCCGCAGGTTATCAGCCTGGGTGTTATTGAACTCAGGAAATATAATGATCACTATCTTAAGCTGAAGCATATTTTTGAACGCACGCTGGGCTTGATAGATGAATATAAACCTGACGAGCTGGCTATAGAGGCTCCTTTCTACGGCAAGAATGTACAGTCGATGCTAAAGCTGGGCAGGGCTCAGGGTGCATCCATGGCAGCAGCCCTTCACCGCTCAGTGCCCATATTCGAATATGCTCCCAGGAAGATAAAGATGTCCATAACAGGTGCCGGGGCAGCATCAAAAGAGCAGGTAGCAGCCATGCTGATGAATATACTCGGCTTTAAAGACAGTAATGTCATACTTGATGCTACGGACGGACTGGCAGCTGCGTTGTGCCACTATTACCAGAGTAACAGGCCGGTTTCGGGCAAAAGCTATAATTCATGGAAAGATTTTATGAGTAAAAATCCGGGCAGGGTCAAATAATATTATTTTTCTGCCGTTGCCAGGGCAGCAACAGACACCTTAACACCCGGCAGCTTAAGTAATTCAGCTGCACATGACTCGATGGTTGATCCGGTTGTTATCACATCATCAACAAGCAGCACATGACGGCCTTCTACCTGTTCACCCTTTCTGACACTGAAAACACCCTCAACATTTTCCCAGCGGTCATACCTCTGTTTCCTGGTCTGTGTAGCGGACCTTTTAATCCTTACCAGCACCTTATCAACCTTAGGTATATCCAGGGCATACGACATGCCCTCTGCAATAAGGGCGCTCTGGTTAAAGCCCCTTTTCATCATCCTTGATTTATGCAGGGGAACAGCCAGTATACAATCAATATCATCACAAAAACCGGTATTCCTTAAGATATTACCATATATCCCGCCCAGGTACCTGCCCAGGGGCCTTACACCACTGTATTTAAGTTTATGGATAAGATGCTGCACCTTGCTGCCCTGCCGGTAGTATGACCATGCAGCAGCTTTCTCTATATAGCAGCGTCCGTAAAACCTTTTCTCCAGCAGGTTGTCTCTTTGCAGATGGTAGCCTGTTTCAGGAATATCGAGCAGGCAGCTTATACAGATGAGTTTTTCGTTTCGCACCAGCGGCTGCCCGCACGCATTGCAAAGCCTCGGGAACAGCAGTGAGACAAAATCATCAGCAAGAAGGATAAATTTATTCCGGCAAGACATATATTATTGATCGGCCCCGGTAAAAGGACCTATTCCATTTCCCTGCTTATGCTTGCAGCCAGTGCCCTGAATTCCTCTTCAGTCATCTTCACCCTTGGATTTGAGAAATTAGTATCGGCCTCAGAATCAATAGGAATAAGATGAATATGGGCATGAGGCACTTCCAGCCCAAGCACTACCACCCCAATCCTGTTACAGTCCACCACATTCTCTATGGCCTTAGCAATCTTTTTTGCAAAGACGGTCATACCGGCCAGCATTTCATCATCCAGGTCAAAGAGATAATCAACTTCCTTTTTGGGTATAACAAGTGTATGACCTTTCTTAAGTGGATTAATATCCAGGAAAGCAAAGTATTTATCGTCTTCAGCTATCTTATAGCTTGGTATCTCACCGTTTATGATTTTTGCAAAAATTCCCGGCATAACGGAACTTTTTATAATGAAATATTGATTATTTCAAAAGATACTATACCTGAGGGTACCTTTACCTCAACCACATCACCTACCTTTTTGCCAAGCAGGCCTTTTGCAATGGGCGAATTAACAGCCAGCTTGGCTGCTTTCAGGTCTGCCTCGCTTTCAGGTACCAGCAGGTATTCCATTACGGAACCATTATTTTTGTTCTTTATCTTCACCCTGTTAAGAACCTGGACAGATGATGTATCTATCCTGGATTCATCAATAAGTCGTGAATGAGCTATCTTATCCTCTATATTGGCTATCTTGAGTTCAAGCATGCCCTGGGCTTCCTTGGCAGCTGCATATTCAGCATTCTCAGACAGATCGCCCTTATCCCTGGCTTCAGCTATCTGCCTTGATATCTCAGGTCTCTGGACAGTTCTCAGTTCTTCCAGCTCGCGCTTTAACTTCTCCAGTCCTTCCTCTGTCAAATATACTTTATCCGACATTTTCTTATCTCTTAATTATTAAAAAAAAACAAAAGAATCCCGGGTCTTGCGGAACTCTTTAGACAACAAATATACAATTTTTTTGTTATAAAGAGTCTGCGTTCCCTTAAAAAACAGTCTTAATTAATTGTTAAACAAAGTCTTTTCGGTTCATTATCTCTGAATAGACAATTGCTTTGGGGAGATCAAATTCCTCAGCCAGCCTGCTGGCCCATGAGCCTTCTTTCTCATCTTCTGCTATGATATCCGGGTCCTGTTCGATATCCGTTATAGGCTCATCATTTTCTATGGCCCAGCCCTCGGCCTTAAATATTTCCGATTCGGGCTGTGAGTAACTGTCTTTATAATCTGTCATCCTCTTTAAAGCCTCAGCCTCAGAGGCTTTATGTGCATCATCAGCAATATCCGAAGCCTTGCTCCTGGTAGAATGTTCATCAATCGTCCGGTATTGCGTTGCAGCTTCGTGCTTTTCATCAGCGGGGTATCCCATCTCCTGCCCTTCACCGGTATAATCATAATCCTCATCCTGCTGCTCATCCATGTCAACGGGCTGTGGCGGGGGGAAACCAGGTCTCTTCTTCTTATTATTGAAAACAGCCCCCAGTATACCCACGGCAGCGACTATAAGGTAAAAGATAATATCTCCGTAATCTTCCATGATGCTGTTATTTATATTTCTTCCTTGCTTTCCTGCCTGCCTTGCGTATCGCTTTTCTCCGTTCCTTTTCCCTCTTCCTTATCTCCTTCTCATTCTGTTTCATCCTCTCCTTCACATTATCAGACTGTATATCAAAACTCCTCTGCCTGTTTGTCTTAACAGCTTTCTTATAATCAGCCTTTAACTCAGCCTGCCTTTTTTCCTGCTCCTTCTTTGCCCTGGTAACCGACCCCGGCTCTTTTACCTTCTGCTTATCCCTGACCCTGCGGTCAGGTCCGGCCATCTTCTTTTCTATCCTCCTGGCCTTCCACCTCTGGAATATTGATGATTGTGCATTCATTACACTCCCACCGCCAAGAAGCAACAAAAGAAAAAGAACCAGTATCCTGTAAGCTTTTCTCATAAAAACAGTTTTCAGTTCTTAATAATAAAACCTGTCATGATACGTTAGCACTATATTAGTATATTTGAGTGCCAATAATTTGTTATGTCAGGACCAGGATCAAAGTTAAGTATTTTTTTACTTATATGCATCGTTTCACTGTCTCTTAGTTCCTGTAAGAAGCAGAACAACGATGTTATTCCGGATGTAACGGTCGATTTTTATATTGACCTTACTGACCCGGTATTTTTTGACCTCAATGCCATAGGCAACCACGTTCTTGTTAATTATAACACCAACAACCTGGGATACAAGGCCTCCGGTTACGATAATAACGGAATTATCATTTACCGGTCACAGACTGATGAGTTTATTGCCCTCGATCGTACCTGTCCGCACGACTATGTGCTTAATGGCACCAGCATTGCCGTTAACGTGGATGGTATTTACGCCGAATGTCCGTTGTGCAAAAGCACCTATGCCCTTCCCAGTTTCGGAACACCAACATCAGGGCCCTCAAAATATCCCCTCAAGATGTACAGGACAAGCTTTACCGGTCAGTTTGTTCATGTAACAAACTATTGATTTACCTTTCCCTTGCAGCTCTGCACTTCTGTCCTTCCATACTGCCGGCATTTAATACCTGTAATGTTCAGGCTTGTATGGTCCGCCGGGCTTAATCCCGAGATAGTTTGACTGCTCTTCTGTCAGCTCGGTAAGCTTAACACCAAGCTGGCCTATATGCAGTCGTGCCACCTCCTCATCCAGATATTTTGGAAGCATATACACTCCCAGTTCATAATCTTTTGTCCACAGGTCTAACTGTGCCAGTGTCTGGTTGCTGAATGAATTGCTCATTACAAATGAAGGATGGCCTGTGGCGCAGCCCAGGTTTACCAGTCTTCCTTCAGCAAGCATGAATATTGAATGGCCATCGGGAAATTCAAACTTATCAACCTGCGGTTTAATATTTATCTTTTCAACACCAGGGGCCGACTCCAGCAGGTCTACCTGTATCTCGTTATCAAAATGTCCTATATTACACACGATAGCCTGGTCCCTCATCTTCGACATATGCTCAACGGTAATAACATCAGTATTGCCTGTTGCAGTAACATATATATTACCTGTGCCTAATGTGTCTTCAACGGTTTTTACCTCATATCCTTCCATGGATGCCTGCAGCGCACATATAGGGTCTATCTCGGTAACGATAACACGGGCGCCGTAGGAGCGCATAGACTGTGCACAACCCTTGCCCACATCACCATAACCACATACAACAACCACCTTGCCTGCTATCATTACATCGGTAGCACGCTTTATACCGTCGGCCAGCGACTCACGGCAACCGTAAAGGTTATCAAATTTCGATTTGGTAACCGAATCATTGACATTAATGGCAGGTGCCAGCAGCCTCCCTTCCTTCTTCATCTGGTATAAGCGGTTGACACCGGTTGTTGTCTCCTCGGAAACACCCTTAAACTCTTTAACCATCCTGTGCCATTTGTCCGGGTCCTGCTCATATATTTCCTTCAGCCTGTCATTAATAATGCCTTCTTCCCTGTTGGCAGGTTTAACATGAAGCTGTGCAGGATCCTTTTCGGCATAATA
>JBKHBA010000171.1:0-6035 GCA_046542595.1 Bacteroidales bacterium
TTGAGAATATCTTCACCGCTGAAAAACCCGGTGAGGGTGATAATAAGCTGGTAGAGTATTCTTATGATATTATTGATGATATTATTCTTGCCCTGGATGTGGAGGGCCGGATTAAACTCATGAATAAGCGGGCCGGGCAGTTGATGGGTTTTGAAAATAATGATTATTACGGTAAGAGCTTTGCTGATATAGCCATACCGGAAGAGGAGAGAGATGAATACAGGATGTTCATTAAAAAGACATTAAAGGACCGGAAGAATCACGGGCAGGTATATAACTTTCATGTCCTTACATGCCCTGAAAGAAAAGAGACAAGCTTTATCAGGTCATATAACCATGTAATAAGCAAGGCTGAGAACAGTCCGCTGGGCCTGTTCATTCATGGCCGGATAGCTGAAGAAGCGGTACATGTAATTTCCGGCACTGCAAATACAGATACCAATACGGGTAAAAAGGACAAGAACCAAAGGCAGGCAACAAGTGAGTTTATTGCAAATATCAGTCATGATATCCGGACCCCACTCAGTGCAATAATGGGCTTTACCGAACAGCTTATGCAGACCGGGCTGGACAAAAAGCAGGAGGAATATCTTGAAATTATTGATAAATCATCCGAACACCTGTATGACCTGGTAAATGACCTGCTTGTGTATTCAAGGAGTGAGGCCAGGCAGATAAAACTGGATGCAGGCCCTTTCAAGATACACAACACCATTAAATATGCCTTCAAATCACTTAAGGCAAAGGCAAAAGAGAAAAATATCCGCTTCTTCTACGAGATAGATGATGCCCTGGATGTGATTGTTATAGGTGATTCATTCAGGCTACGGCAGGTACTGCTGAACATGCTGAGCAATGCCATTAAATTTACAGACAGGGGTTACGTTAAGCTGAGATGTATGGCCGAAGAAAAATCAGGTGACTACCTGAGAGTGCGCTTTGATATTACAGATACTGGTATTGGTATCAGTCCGGATAACCTCAAAAATATATTCAGCAAATTCAGGCAGGCTGATCCGGGCGGGGGAAGGAAATACGGGGGCACAGGACTGGGACTGACTATATGCAAGAACCTGATTGAACTGCAGGATGGTAGTCTTTCTGTCTCAAGCCGTGAAAATGAAGGCTCAACTTTCAGCTTTACTTTACCCTACGAGAAGGCTAAGATAAGTAAGCTGTTATCAGATGACACAGGGCTAATCAATAAGGATAAGCTTAAGGGCAGGAAGATATTGCTGGTTGAGGATGACAGCATTAACAGGCTGCTGGGGAAAACTATACTTGAGAAGTTTGAATGTTCATACGACCTGGCCGTAAACGGCAGGCAGGCAATCCGGAAGATTGACAATAATTACTACGAACTGGTATTGCTCGATATTAACCTGCCAGATATTAACGGGCTGGATATAGCCAAATATATACGGAATGAAAAAAAGGATAATAAAATAAAGATAGTGGCCTTCTCTGCCGTAATAACAGCTGAGGATATACGGGAATATAAGAATGCAGGTATGGACGATTTCCTGCTGAAGCCCTATAAGGAGATTAACCTGTATAATACACTGTGTAATGCCCTTGATATTGAACATAATAGCAGGCAGGAATCAAAGACCGAGGTAATTTTAAAAGAAGGGCCGGCCGACAGCCTTTATGACCTGTCAGGACTAAAAGAAATGATAGGTTCAAATAAACATGCCTATAACCGGGTGCTGAATGAGTTTATAACAAATTCACAAAACACCATTAATCTTTTTAAGGAATCAATGGATGCAGGCGACTGGACAAGGATAGGTAAAGCCTCGCATAAGATACTTCCCTCATACAGGCATCTGAAGGTTAATTCGGTAATCCCCAACCTGGAGGAGATAAACAGAAGAACAGGTGTGGACAGCAATGCTGATACAATGCCGGAACTGCTCGATAAAACTATAAGATCAATGGAAAAAGTGCTTGATGCAATAAAGAAAGAACTGTCAGAAGCATTAACTGAAGAATGATAAGAAGAAGTAGTCGTGGAAACAAAGAATCTAAATATATATAATATTGATGCAGCGGTGCTGGTACTTCATAAGCTGATGCCGGAACCTGAAACAATAAAGCGCTGGAAGAGCAGCGGAATAAAAATCTCTGTATTTTGCGCTGATGGGGCATTTGCAGACAAGCTCTCAGCTCAACTTGAAGGTCTGAGCGAAGGTGTTCATCTCCTGCCCCGGAATATGTCTGAAAAAAAATATAAATCAACACATATACTGAAAGAAAGAATAAAAAGTCTGGGTGCCACCCTGAAAAAAACAATATTACTTGCTGACCATCCTTCCTCTATCTCAAAAATGAAGCCCACAGGTATAGCTCTGTCAGCAGGATTAAGCAGGGATAAGACCGGTAAAAAAGCTTTTTATGATAGCGGGGCGGATATTGTACCTGATAACATTGACAATATAACTATACATAACGATGAAGGTGGGAGTCCGCGATTCAGCCAGTCTATCCCCGGCATATTCGAACAGTTTGAACGCTTCAGCGCTTCACTGGAAAACAAGAAACCTGTATTTTTCTTCGATTATGACGGCACATTAACACCTATTATCAATGATCCCGAAAAAGCATATATAAGCGAAGAAAGGAGGGAACTGCTTAAAAAACTGGCAGAAAAACACTCTGTAGCCATAGTCAGCGGAAGAGATATGATGGATATAAAGTCCTTTATCGGTCTTGACAGCTTAATATATGCCGGCAGTCACGGTTTCCGCATATCAGGCCCTGACGGCATGTATATGATACATGAAAAAGCCCTTGAGTTATTACCCGCACTGGACCGCATGGAGAAAGAACTGGTCAATACACTGGAAAAAGATATCCCGGGAATCAGTATAGAAAGAAAGTATTTTGCCATTGCCATCCATTACAGGAATGCGCCCCCCGGATCATTCAATGCTGTAAAAGAACATGCTGACAGGCTTATAGCCGGCAACAGTGATTTTAAGAAAGGCAGGGGTAAGAAGATAGTGGAAATAAAACCGTCGCTCGACTGGCACAAGGGCAAAGCCGTTGAATGGATAATGAACAGTCTCGGTTTTTCCTTCCCGGACAAGTATCTGCCAATGTATATTGGTGATGACATTACTGACGAAGATGCGTTCAGAACACTGGCAGATGATGGCATTGGCTTACTGGTAGGCAGGCACAGCCAGCTATCAGCTGCCCACTATCACCTGCAGAACGTAGAGGAGGTGGACAGGTTTCTCAAATATCTTGTTGATTCATCCGGACTCTGAAAGTGACGCCCACTGAACGAAAGACACTGTACAGCCTTTTCTCTGGATTACCAGGTGATGCTGGCTGACCGAAAATATTAAACAGTCTTTTCCACGTCCTCTTCAATACTTTCTTCCAGGTTTTTCTCATCCATAACGTCCTCAATCTGTGAGGCATCGATAAAACCCTTATCGGCAGCATGCCTGGCCGCCTCTGTGCTTGTCTTAACGACTATCATCTCAGTGCCAAGCTCCCTTGCCTCCTCTGCCTGCCTTTCCAGTTTCCTGTTATGCCTCTTCTTACCTATATACCTGATATATATAGCTTTCACCCTTCCGGGGTACATCTCTGCCATCTTAAGGTAAATATCCGGATCCTCCTGTCCGCTGTCACCTATCAGTATAAAACTATGGAGGTAATAATGCTCAAACAGATCTTTAATCCTTTCAACCTTATCATTAAATTTTTTCCCTGAGCGGAAGATACTGAAAAGGCTAAGCCTCACATCACTAAGCAGTAAGGGTCCGGCCGGCATCATCTTATCCTTAAAAAAATCCACCAGCAGGTCATACAGGTTCCACTCACTGGCACTGACATAAAAGACCGGTCTTTTCTCTCCCTCTTCCGGCTTATTCAATGCACGGTAAAAAGCAGCAACTCCTTCGAAGGGTGACCGTGTCAATGCATTCTTTGACATCATAACCCTCAGCTTTTTCAATGTTTTGGTGGAATGGGATACCAGAACGGTATCATCTATATCAGACAAAACGATGTATTCCGGTTCTGAACTAACGATAAAGGCAGTAGATTCGGCACTTACCGTCTCTGTTCCTTCATCCAGCCGGTCAATGAGGGTGTAGCTGACAGTATCGGATATCGTCCCGTCAGGCAAAGGCTTCCTGGGGAGTATTGTATGAAACAGGCCTCTTTCATTAGTCCTGACAATAATGTCCTGTCCGCAATAACTAATCTCAACCCTCACCCCTGCAATCTCATCACCTGAGTATCTTTTTACCATAGTGAGGATATTCTTCCACATATTTTGTCCGGGCTCAGGTCTTGCCAGTCCCTTATCTTCAATAACCGCACCGGTAATCATTACCTTGTTTTCGGTACCATAAGCATTATATGGAAGTATCACAGGGTCACCCAGCATGCCCAGCCCCTTCTTAATGGCTATCCGTACAGCTTTGAACGGGTTTATTGCCTTTCTAAAAAAGAAAAGTATAGTTTTTTTAACCATAAGAGTAATATTGCATTGTTTTTGAATGTATGAGCAAAAGGCAGACCAATATCTGTGTGCAGGAGGAATAATAAAATAATATCTATATGGAAAGAATCATGTTTTTCCTGAAACCCGGTGCGGGTAAGGAACTCTTTGAAGAATTGGAAGAGACAATAATTAATAAATCAAAACAGCATAACTACCTGTTCAGCATCTTTAATATCCCGGAAGAACCTGACATGGCAAAGATAGATGATGCTATTGATAACTTCCGTCCTGACATTGCTGTGGCAGGTGGTGGCGACGGCACGGTAAACCTTGTTGCCAGGAAGATAGAAGGAAGAGGTATCAGGCTGGGCATCATACCCCTGGGTTCATCCAACGGGCTTGCATACCAGTTGGATATACCGGAAAGTCCGGACGAGGCGGTGGACCTGATAGCAAAGGGTGACAGCACAAAGATTGACACACTGATTATCAATGACAGCAATATATGCCTGCATATGTGTGACCTCGGGATGAATGCAAGGGTCATAAAAAGACGTGAAGAGGAAGATGGAGGAGGTTTCCTGGGCTATGTTAAGCAATACTTCAAAGAACTGGGATATAAGCATAAATTCAGGTTTAATATAGATGCCGGCGACAGGCACATCAGTGGCAAGGCAGTAATGATAGTGCTGGCCAACTCATCCTATTATGGTACCGGGGCCAGGATAGCTCCCGAGGGCCGTCTTGACGACGGAAGCTTTGAGATTGTTATTGTAAAAGCATACACCCTGCGCTTTTTTATGGATATGCTGATAACCATCTTTTATAAAAATTACAATAACAAAAAAACCAGGTATATAATTAGAGTAAAGAAGGTCAGCATTACTACAGATAAACCGCAGGAGATGCAGATTGACGGTGAGCCTTTTGAAAAGACATCTGAGATAAATGCAGTTGTAAGACCCGCCAGTATTGATATAACAGGCAAACCGATTAACTGATAATTACATTTTTAAGATAACAATAAAGTAATCTTTATCACGCAGTAAATGCGGTAAGCCCACCGAACGGTTAAGTCTTACTTATAAATCTTTCCAGCACCTGCAACAACCTGCCGGTGCAGCACCCTAATAAGTGTTGATTAATGCCTACACTATGCCCGCTTATTCCACATACAGCACTTACCGGACGGGCCAGCTGTTCTCCGCAGGGGTCAGATTACAGGCCTCATTATTAAAGTTATAGAGAGCATGCGGAATAAGCCAATATGATAATCAGAGAATGGTATTATAATTGAAATATATAAGCAGGAGGGCTGGTTATTATTTATCAATAAGCGATAATAACTGTTATCAGAGCAGTGAAAAATGGTATAACACACTGGCAGTCCACTCTTTTACCAGTAACAGTGAAATAAATTAAATTAAAATAAACTATTATGGCTGAACGTATTAAAATATCGGATGTTCTGGAGGCTGTGGTTAAAAAGAACGCAATAATAGTGGACATTCTTGAACCGGATGTATACAAGAAGGTACATATCAAAAACGCCATCAATGTTCCGGTT
>JBKHBA010000172.1:0-6027 GCA_046542595.1 Bacteroidales bacterium
TAGTACTCCGACTCACCATGGTGCAGGAACATACGCTGGTTCCAGAAGACATTGGCTATGGAGGCACATGTCTCACAATAAGCAGTCAGGTTGGGCAGGTTATAGGGTTCTGCAAATCCCTCATTACCCCCCGCGGCACCTATACCGCCTGTAATATATATTTTCCTGTGAACGATATCCTCCCATATAGCACCTATAGCCTCAATATATTCACTGTCACCTGTCAGGGCTGCCACATCGGCCATCCCCGTATACATATAGGCTGCCCTTACCGAGTGGCCCACGGCCTCACGCTGGTCCACAACCTTCTTATGTGACTGGGAATATTCATCCCCGTCAGGGCCACGCACGTCAAGGAAAAACTTTGCAAGGTCAAGATAACGCTCATCACCGGTTACGCGGTATAGCTTAACCAGTCCTATTTCTATCTCCTGGTGCCCGGGATAGTTCTCTATCTTGCCCCAGCCAAAATCACGGTCAACAAGGTCAGCCGATTTGATGGCTATATCAAGAAAAGTACGCTTGCCTGTAGCCCTGTAATGAGCCACAGCAGCCTCGTACATATGTCCCAGATTATATAATTCATGGCCCAGTATATGTGTCAGCTCCCATCTCTCCGATCCTATCCATGGATGGGAATCATCACCCATAATGGTACGGTAGGTATAGAGGTAGCCATCCTCCTCCTGTTCCTCTCCTATCTTCATGATAAGGGTATCAAGCAATGCCTCCAGCTCCGGGTCGGGGTAGGTCTGCAGGGAATAGCTTGCGCCCTCTATTATCTTGAATACATCCGAATCATCGAAGGGAGCCTCGGAGCAGAACTCGCCCTGAGCCATACCTGCTGCCACTTCAAAATTCTTTATGCGGCCTGTTATCTCCGACTGCTCTATTGCAATAGGGATGGTAGCCGTGCGGTTCGATTCCAGTCGCGGTGCCCAGAAATTATCAGTCACCGTAACCGATGTAAAGGGAACCGGTTCAACCGTAGCGGTCTTAGCGTCCTTTTTATCCGAACATCCTGCCAGTATTAATACTGAGAAAAATAAAACTGCTGTAATCCTTAATTTTAACATATCCTTAGTTATTTGTTTTCATCCATACTGCCATCTCGCCGGCGTCCCTGTTAGCCCAGTAAGCATAGGGTACCAGTGTCAGTTTCACATCATTGCCTGCGCTGTCCTTTACCATGCCTTCTATTACACCTGTACCGTGCGGCATATCACTGCTGTAGCTGAAGGTAAAGCCGGCATCAGCTGATATAAGGGTATTAAACACCCCCTGCTTATTATCCGTTCCTTCAGCACACCACACGATGGGTCCTCTCTGCAGTGCCACCCTGCCCCTGCCGGCCTCCACCTTATCATGTGCTTTCACCTGGTGTATCTCCATCGGCAGATTCAGTTCTATTATGTCCCCTTTCTTCCATTTCCTTTCTACCGCCACATAGCCGTTAATAATAATACCCTCATATTTCTCCCCGTTCACCTCAATGCTCCAGTTGCTGTCGCCGGGCTCCCTGTAGTAATAGAGCTCAGAAGGTACGGGTTTATTATACACCCAGCCCGGTATGCGTAAAAATATTTTATGTTTTTTTCCGGTACTTTTATTGATTTTAAGCTTTATATCGCCGCTCCATGGATAATCCGTCTCCTGGCTCAGCGAAAAATCCCTGCCTCCAAGGCCGGTGTTCACATCACCCTGCACATAAAGGTTAACATAAAGATCATTGCCCTGCCTGGCATATACATACCCGGGTACGGAGGGCAGGAATCGCACTATGTTACCCGGACAGCATGACACTTCAAACCACGGGCTCCTGCGGTAATCACTGTCTGCCTCCAGGGGGTTGGTATAGAAAAACAGGTCGCCGCTGAGGCCCACTCCCGATATCAGCCCATTATACATCACCCTTTCCATCACATCTATATATTCAGCATTGCCATGGGTAAGAAACATCCTGTGGTTCCAGAAAGCATTGCCTACGGCAGCGCATGTCTCGCAATAAGCGCTGGCATTGGGCAGTTCATAATCATCACCAAAAGCCTCTGATCCATGCCTTGATCCCACACCGCCTGTCAGGTACAATTTCTTGCCAACAACATTCTCCCATATCCTGTCAACAGCCGCAAGATACTCATTGTCACCTGTTAACGCAGCAATATCTGTCATGCCTGCATACATATATGTAGCCCTGACTGCATGTCCCCACGCTTCCGACTGCTCTTTTACAGGCTTATGATCCTGCTTATAAAAATCCCCGTTATAAAGTGCAAAAGGTGTATCTTCAGGGTAGGGTTCACTTGCATGTTCCTGTCCCCTCTGGTCGAGGAAAAACTTTGCCAGCTCCAGGTACCTGTCATTTCCTGTGGCAGTATACAGTCGTGCCAGCGCCATCTCCACCACCTGGTGTCCGGGTGCATCATGCCTTTTATCCTCCCCGAAGGTATTGACCAGCAGGTCAGCATTCTTAAGAGCTATATCAAGGAAGTTGCTTTTGCCTGTAGCCTCATAGTATGCCACGGCTGCCTCAAAAAGGTGTCCTGAGTTATACAGTTCATGACTGCCCTGCAGGTGTATCCATCGCTCATCTCCGAGTCCGGGTGCGGGATTATCCGGATGGGCCGTACGTCCGGCCATCAGGTATCCGTCTTCTTCCTGGGCAGCGGCAATAAGCTCTATCAGTTCATCGGCATAGCTCTCCAGCTCATCATCGGGATGCATCTCAAGAGAATAAGCCACGCCTTCCAGCACCTTGTAAATATCGGTATCATTAAACCTGCGACCTTCGTACCTGCCATCCATCATTCCTGCTGCTTTCCTGAAATTATCCACCCTTCCCGTCTCTTCATTCTTCTCCAGGGCAAAGGGGATGGTGATGGTTCTGTTAATCTCAATACGCGGTGCCCAGTAATCATCATACAGGCTCACTTCAGTGAAGTTAACAGGTGTATACGGATAATAAGCATTATCATCAGCCGCCTTTTCACTGCAGGCCTGCAGTGCCAAAAGCACAATAGCAAAAAAAGCTGTTCTGCATATACTGTATACCCTGTATTTATCCATATTACCGGCTTGATTTTTTAATCTCTTTCAACCTCTTCATAACATCATTATCACCTCTTCCGAAGTAATCATGAAGAGTCTTATATTCCTTATACAATTTCTCATACACTGCAACATTATCAGCTATTGGTTTATAGACCACATCTTTCAGCTTGCTCATTACTTTTGCAGCCTCAACGATATTATCATATCCTCCCCTTTCCTTACCTGCAGCCACGGCTCCGAACATAGCCGATCCCAGGGCCGGTGTCTGAGGCGAACCGGAGATCCTTATCTCACGGCTGGTCACATCGGCATATATCTGCATAATGAAAGGGTTCTTTTCCGCTATACCGCCGGCAGCATATAATTCATTAACCGGCACACCCTTTTCATGGAATGTATCTATTATCATCCTTGTACCATATGCGGTGGCTTCAATCAGGGCAAGATATATCTCTTCCGGCCTGGTAGCCAGGGTCATGCCAAGCATCATGCCTGTCAGATCAACATCAACCAGCACCGAGCGGTTACCGTTCCACCAGTCCAGGGCCAGCAGCCCGCTTTCACCCGGCTTCAGTGCAGCAGCTTTTTCCGTCAGCAGTTCATGTATGTCCATGTCTTTCTCCGTGGCCTCCGTGAAATACGATGGAGGGGTGCAGTTATCAACAAACCACTGGAAATGATCACCCACACATGACTGTCCGGCCTCATAACCAAAGAAGCCTTCAATAATACCGTCTTCCACCACGCCACACATTCCGGGCACTGTTTTCTCTTTATCACCCAGCACCATATGGCATGTAGATGTACCCATTATCATAAGCATCTTACCCGGTTCGGAGATACCAACAGCGGGCATAGATACATGAGCATCCACATTGGCCACGGCCACGGCCGTTCCCTCCTTAAGGCCGGTCATCTTAGCCGCTTCAGCTGTTATCTCTCCTGCTTTTGTCCCCACGGGGAACAGTTCAGTGGAGAGCTTGTCACTGACAAGGTTTCTGAGTTGCGGATCAAGGGATGCAAAAAAATCATCAGATGGATATCCCTCGTGCTTATGCCATATTGCCTTATAGCCTGCCGTACATGTATTTCTCTTTTCATTACCTGTAAGCTGCCACACTACCCAGTCGGCTGCTTCAATAAACCTGTCTGCCGCCTTATACACCTCCGGGGCCTCGTTAAGCGTCTGCCACACCTTCGGGACGAGCCATTCAGACGATATCTTACCCCCGTACCTTTTAAGGAAATCCTGACCCTGTCCGGCCGCTATCTCATTCAGCCTGTTGGCTTCGGGCTGTGCGGCATGGTGTTTCCACAGCTTAATCCATGCATTTGGCTCCGACTTAAAGTCTTCCAGCATACTGAGAGGTGTGCCGTCTGCTTTTACCGGTAACACGGTGCTGGCGGTAAAATCAATTCCAATGCCGACCACCCGGTCTGCTTCAATACCTGCATTTTCCAGGACAGCCGGTATTGTATGTGAAAATACATCAAGGTAATCACCGGGATGCTGCAGTGCCCAGTCGACGCCCAGTTTTGTACCGTCAGGCAGATGCCTGTCCATCACGCCATGGGGGTAATCGAAGACAGAGCTTGCCACCTCATTACCATTCTCTATATCTATCAGGACCGCCCGCCCGGACAATGTTCCAAAATCTACTCCTATTACATATTTACTCATACTATACTGGTGTTTTTTTGTTAGCTAATTATATCTGATGGCTTAAAGGTCTCTTAACCTTTCTCTCTCGCCCTGCTTTTTTTCTTAAAAGTCTTTTAACTTCTCTCAATCCCCCTGTTTCTTCTGCCCGTAATAAGCATCACTGCCATGCTTGCGCTTATAATGCTTATCCAGGAGGTAGCGGTCAATCCTGTCATTACCGGCAAGTGAATATGTCATAAAGGCCATACGTGCTATCTCTTCAAGGGCGATGGCATTATATACTGCTTCCGCGGCACTGCCTCCCCATACGAAAGGGCCATGGTCATTGACTATAACACCCGGTATTGCCTTTTCATCCAGCGACCTGAAAGTTTCGACTATCACCTTCCCGGTGTTCAGTTCATATTCATTCTCCACCTCCGCCTGTTCAAGCTTACGTGTACAGGGCACATCACCATAAAAATGATCTGCATGTGTTGTGCCCATTGCCGGTATTGAAAGACCGGCCTGCGCCCAGGCTGTGGCATAGGCTGAATGAGTATGCACCACCCCGCCGGCACCCGGAAAATTATTATACAGCTCCAGGTGTGTTGGAGTGTCTGATGATGGCTTCAGCCGGCCCCCGGCCACTGTGCCGTCAAGCTCAAGCACTACCATGTCATCGGCCGTCATACTGTCATAATCTATCCCGGAAGGCTTTATCACCATAATATTATTCTCCCTGTCGATACCGCTCACATTACCCCAGGTGTGTATTACCAGTCCTGATTTATAAAGATCAATATTGGCTTTCAGTACTTCCTCTTTCAGTTTATTAAGCATTGTATAATTTTTAATTGTAAAATTTACGCTTATTAACTTACAACTCAGTTACTATGTACGGGTCACCTTTAATGAACGTCGAGATTAAAATAGAATCCCTGGCGTTTGAAATCCTCATACCTCTGAGGAATAAACCTGTAATAGTATGCTCCTTTCTTTGATGTTTCCTTTTCTTTTTCATCAAGTTTTTCAAGGAGATTCATTGAAATGATCTTTTTCCTGAAATTCCTTTTATCAATAGTTCTCTGGTATATAGCCTCATACAGATCCTGCAGCTGCACCAGGGTGAATTTTTCCGGAAGCAGCTCAAAGCCCACGGGTTTCACCTTTATCCTGTCAATAAGTTGCTTATGTGCTTTCTCTACAATTTTATTATGGTCAAATATAAGTTCTGGTATACGGGATATTGACCTCCAGTGTGCAGAGCTGGCCTCTATCATCACCGGATCCAGTTTATAAGTATTGATAAGCGCAAAGTGTGATACTGTTAT
>JBKHBA010000173.1:0-6003 GCA_046542595.1 Bacteroidales bacterium
TCATTCCGCAACGAAATACCTGGGCGGACACGGTAATATTACAGCGGGTGCACTCTGCGGTAATGATGATGAGATAATGAAAGAGGCCATTGAATACCGCAAATACACCGGCCATATGCTGAGTCCGGATGACGCATACCGGCTGAACACCCAGATGCAGTCATTCAGTCTCCGTTTTCAGAGGCAATGCGACAATGCACTGGAGATAGCCCGGCTGCTTAAGGATTCAGACACGGTGGATGATGTTTATTATCCCGGACTTGAAAGTCACCATACACACCCTCTGGCAAAAGATCTCTTCCAGGGCGGGGGATACGGCGCTATAGTAACATTCAGCTTCAGCGGTAAAAGCGATGATGAAAAAAGAAAACGCAGGGATGCTTTTATAAGTGCTGCCTCAGAGCATATAAGGCTGGTGCCTACACTGGGCGATTCACATACTATCCTTATGCCTGTTGAGCCGGTATGGGGGTATAAATACCCTGAGCCTGGCATGATAAGATTGTCAGTGGGATATGAAGAAACAGAGACTCTTCTTGGCAGGATAAAGGAATGCCTGGATCATGACTGAAATCTTTATTACATGCCCGGACCAAAAAATACGGCATTCATCAGCATTTTATTGGTACCGTACCAGCAGCCCCTGAACACCGGGTCGTCAACAAATACATTAACCGTGCCTCTTCCTTTTGACAGGGAGAGCAGGCCGGAACTGCCGGCCATCTTCTCTTCATTCTCAGGGGTACAGAAGCCGCTGATAACAGCCTGGTCTTTATAGATGTACACATTGGATGTGTAACCTTCGGCCGGATCAACAAAGAGGGTATGGTTCCTGTAAACTGTGATATCCCTGCCGGTATAGCCGAATCCCAGTGGGTGACTGGTATCAAGGTCTGCTTCACAGAATATGCCACCTATTGAATGTTTACCTGTTTCTGCCCTTATCATATCATAATCGATGCGCTCATCCGATGGTTCGGGGCGGCGGCTGTCATAATCCAGTGAGGCCAGCTTTGCTCTTTCAATAAAACGGAGGGCATAGGATACTGCAATAATATTTCCTCCCCTGCTTACCCAGTCGTTAATAGTGCTGATATCCCTTTCACTTAAGCCATCGTAGCTTCCCGAAGGAAGTATAAGGCTGTTATAGTCATTAAGGTTAACGCGGCTGAAGCGGCTGACATCTGTTTTGGTTACGGGCATTGAAAGCTTTGTGTCAAAGAAATGCCACAGGGCACCTGCATTTGAGCTACTGACACCATCACCTGTGAGCATAAGCACTTCAGACTTTTTTACAGTGCGGAAGCTGCCATTGCCTGTCCACGGTCCCTCTTTTGTAACCGACGAGGAGATACCGGTAATATCTATCTGTGCTATTGCAGATGCCGAGCTGACTATCTCAAAAACCTTTTCAGCGTCCATTTCCTGGTAGCGAACAGGAATAAAGACAGAGCCGCGGGAAAATCTTTTTTCACCCTTCCCGTTCTCCAGGCTGAATTCATCCCAGGCGGCTTTTGTCCTGATACCCTGATCCTGTATATAGTAGAGTGCCCTGGCTGCATTATAATCGGACCAGTCAAAGACATAGCCATAATCGCTGTATTCAGGCTTTATGTAATCCGGCTCCGGCATGGCCGCCAGCTTTGTGCCTGCAGGCTTCTTTTCGAGTTCTGCCATTCTGACACCATATGAGTAGGCCATGGCCCAGGCTGTTGCATCATAGAAGGTGCTGTCAGGAAAGGTATGGCTGGTCTCAAACATGGTCCTGACCATCTTATATTGTTTCTGCTCTGTGGGTACATAATATGCCTGTCCGGCCCGGAATGTTTTTCCGTCTTTATTTATATCATCGCTGAGAGTGTACACATCTATATTATGCATCATCAGAAGGTCCAGGAAATGACGTGTAAGGTTCTTGTCCCTTCCATCACCGAATATATAGGCTTTGACGGGATCGTCCTTAGCTTCATCAAGAGCATCCTTATAAAACCTTTGCATATAATCATTAAGCATGGCATGGTTATCCAGTGCTGTACGCACTGTAGTGAGTGCGGCAAAAAGCTGGTTTTTTATACCAAGACTGAAAGTGAGCTCATAGCCCAGGTCTGTTTGTTGTACCAGTCCGCGCGAGGAAGCCTGTTCGAATAAGATGGCCAGTCCCCCGTGCACATCCCCGTATGAGCTGCCATAGCCCGGATAGGAGTTGTCGAAAGAGCGGCCCGAATCATAATAATGGCCGATATCATTAAGTGCCTCAGCGTATTGTTCGGCAAAGAGATTGTTAAGTGTAACATAATTCTCGGAGCTGATGATAGGATTCTCTGATCCTTTCTTTGTAGGTTCAAAGAAAAAAGTACTGTTGGTACCCATCTCATGGTGATCGGTAATAATATTGGGCAGCCAGCTGTGGTAATGATCCATCCTGTTCCTGCTTTCAACCTGTGACAGCGGGAGCCAGTCGCGGTTAAGATCAAACCAGTAGTGGTTGGTCCTGCCACCGGGCCATGCCTCATTGTGTTCCCTGTCAGCGGGGTCTGCAACAGGCGGATCGCTCCTGTTCATATTGGCCCAGGAGGCAAAGCGGGCTCGTCCGTCCGGGTTAAGCACAGGCTCAATAAATATTACTGAATTATCGAGTATATCATTCATCTCTTCCTCTTCGGAGGCTGCCAGGTAGTAAGCTGCCAGCAGGGATGCTTCACCACCGCTGGCTTCATTGCCATGCACATTGAACCCGAGCTGTATGACAAGGGGTACGCTTTCTGCTCCGCCCGGGTCTTTACTGCCGACTGATGACAGTTCCAGGTGTTTCAGACGTATATCCTCCAGTCTGTCGTGATTGGCAGGCGATGTGATGATAAGCATAAGCTGCGGCCTGCGTTCTTCCGAATAACCTATTATCTTATAATTTACCCTGTCACTTTTTCCGGCAAGCATCTTCATATAGTCGATCATGATATCATAGCGCGTATGATGTTCTCCTGGCTCATAGCCCAGAAATTCAGATGGTTCGGGTATTTCGGTATTAAAATTGACCAGTCCCGGGAAATAGTAATCTGACTGTCCTTTCACTGTCCAGAAGACAGAGACCATAATAATAAGAAGAGCTGTTCTTTTCATTGTAATAATATAATATGAATAATTATCAATTAGTTGGCTTTATAATGTTTCTAAAAAATATACTCTGTGCCGCTCATCTATCTCCAGTCAATGGCATCCTGGCCGGTGAAAATAAGAAATTCATTACACTGGCTGAAATGATGATTGCCAAAAAATCCGCGACTGGCAGAGAGGGGAGAGGGGTGAACCGACTCCAGGACCAGGTGTTTCTCCCTGTCTATCCCGGCCCCTTTCTTACGGGCATATGAACCCCAGAGAAAGAACACAACATTTTCTTTCTTTTCGGCTATGATCCTAATAACTTCATCAGTAAAGATCTCCCATCCCTTGCCCTGGTGTGAGCCGGGACTATGAGCCCTGACTGTGAGGGTGGCATTTAGCAGCAGGACACCCTGCTTTGCCCATCTTTCAAGATTGCCGGAGTCATGGCAGCTGATATTAAGGTCCTCCCTTATCTCCCTGAAGATATTTCTGAGGCTGGGTGGATAGCCCACATTATCCCTGACAGAAAAACACAAGCCGTGTGCCTGTCCGGGACCGTGATAAGGATCCTGTCCTATGATAACGGCTTTAACCCTGTCGAAAGGGCAATTGTCAAAGGCATTAAAGATAAGGGGGGCCGGCGGATAAACTGTGTTCCTGCTGTATTCTTCCCTTACAAAACCGGCAAGCTGTTTAAAATAATCCTTTTCAAATTCACCGCTTAACTTTCTTTTCCATTTCTCTTCAATGCTTACATCCATTATACCCGGGCTATGTATTACATGTACACAAATATACCAAATAGGATGAATAATAAAACATCCCCGGCCGGCACCGGGGATGTTTTTAATATTATTTAACTGCTTAATGACCGCAGCATAAATCTGCTCTTACTGTCTTTTCATTACCTGTTTACTGTAATGCAATAATTATCATTATCGTTCCGCTACCACTGTCATGTGTTTCCAGGGCCTTACCGAGTATGGTATTCCTTCTTCTTTCGTTTTCTGCCAATATCTGTTTCAGCTCATCAAAATCATCAGCACCGGCCGGGTCTGTGGCCGTCCACCTCATAGCATGCCCGGGGGTTGATGAGGCTGTAAGGAGATCACCCGGCTTAATGGGCCCGTTCTCATCTGTAACCTTGCAGGGTACGCGTCCGGTCAGGGCCAGGCGTACAGCGCTGACACCTGGCAGGGGCTCACCCGTCCTTTCATCAGTTACCAGGTCCATGCCCATAGTTATATGAGGGCTGGTGGATACCACGCCTATCACAGCCGCGTCATATGGTTTATTGCTTAGCATAACATTTTTATCTTCATACCTGTCAGCAATCACCACATCACCGGGTTCAGCATCCTGCCCGCTGTTCAATATGTATTCGGCTATATCCGCATTGGAACCTGTTCTGACATCAGCATACAGGCCGTTATAGGTGCCCTCACTGCCCGTGTCATAAAAATACCCTGAATAATAATAATCAACATCTGCATCCGCGCGGTTAATATATGATTTGATACCATATACATTGGTGGAACCGGTGATGGATCCTGTAACCGGGTTATAGATAAGCATTGTCCTTTTATCGTTCAGCGATATATTGGCATGCTGACCCATAAACACCGACTTGCCGTTTTTGCTGATGGTAAGGGCATTACTCCTGTTACTGTCATTAAGGCCGTTGCCAACCACGAACAGGGGATCAGTGGCTCTCCATTCCAGTGAATCACCTGCCACAGTATTAAACTGGCCTATCACAAATGAGCCATATGATTTGGCATAAAGGTTATTACCTATAGCAGTAGCGTAAGGTCCGCCTGTTTTGCTTTCAAAACCTGCTGTGAAAGAACTGGTACTAAGGGATTTATTAGACAAACCAATGGCCGTTGCACCGTAGGCGGTAGCATCATTATAAATGCCCACGGCAAAACCGCCGTTATTTGCATAGTTACCGTTGCCCAGGGAGATGGAATATTTGCCTTCTGCAATGTTAGCCCTGTCATAGGTAACCGTACGCCAGATAGGTTGCAGGAGAATAGGCCTTATAAGAAAATCCCCTTTGGTATCTCCTGACTTTGTTAGGGAGAAGACAGGTATATAGCTGTAGCTATGTGTATAGTGCGAACCGATGGATATTGACTTTTCTCCCTTTGCCTGTGCATTACGTCCGAAAGCATAAGAGTCAATACCCGAAGCGCTTGCCCTGTATCCTATAGCAGTAGTGTTTGCTGCAAGAGCCATGCTCTCATAGCCGAAAGCCTGGGAGTAATTACCCTTGGCTACTGAATGGTAACCCAGGGCCGAGGAGTTAAGGCCTACGCTGTCGGGACTGCCTATATGAACGCGCCCGGCAAGGAAAGCTTCCTTGAGAGGGTACCACAGGAATTGGGCTGATGATGTAACAGTGTCAGCGTCGGCCTTTCCGGATATATTGAAGTATAGTGGGTCCACGCCTTTTGTCTGGTCAAACCCTCCGATGGCAAAACCGCCTTTGCTTCCCGGTCCTTTTACCAGGTCAGGATTATTCTCAATAAAAAGCCTTATGCTGTCCGGTGATACCAGCATATAATCCTGGTATACCCCTTTAGACCTGTCAAAACCGCCAATGGCAAAACCGCCTTTTGGGCCTTTAGTCGCTGCATCATCAACATGTATTTTTACACCGTTGTTATACACGGAGAAGACGGGTTGCCCGTCCTTCCTTCTGACCTCGAATAATGCATCTTCTGAAGCATCATTCCTGCTGACCACGGCAAGCATGCTTTTATCCGGATTCTCCGATCCCACAGACAGGCTGCCATCCATCTTGTATAAGGTATCAGCGTTTTCCTGCAGCTGCTTGTTTTGCAGTTCCCCCGCTACCAGGGCATAAGGTACAGATGATAGCGGGGATGATTCCAT
>JBKHBA010000174.1:0-6001 GCA_046542595.1 Bacteroidales bacterium
GGGTAATGAAGAACACCCTCCGTTTTGATTTTAATACCGGTGAATCTGCCAGGTTCCAGCTTGGCATTGGCATTGGACTGGTAAATGAACAGAATGTCCTTTACCAGATTATGCCCACTCATGAGGAAGAGAGTACGGCTGATTCATTGCGATGGACACCTGGTTCAAACGCGGTGCTGGGTACACTGTTCGGTAAGATTGGTGCTAAGCTGGGATGGCATTCCAACGGCAAACTGTACCTGTCCGGATTAAGGGCAGGAGATTTTGAGGTAAAAGGACGGATAATCAAGAGCTTTGATGAGGGAGATAATAAATCTGACCTGGAAGTCAGGGGAAGCATTCATAACGCAGGCCCTGCATGGTGGATGAACAACTGGGGTAGTAATCATTTTGAATGGACGAATGATTTTAAGAAGGAAATACGGATTAATATCGGCGGATCATTTGATTACCCGCGGATAGGCCTGGATGCCGGGATAGATTATGCCCTGATAACCAATATGTTATACTTTGACAGCAGGGCCATGCCAGCACAGCAGGATGCTGCTGTTTCTGTTATTGCTGCCCGTCTGAATAAAAATTTCAGCTTCTGGAAGTTAAGGTTTGACAATGAGCTGTTGTTCCAGAAAAGCAGTAACAGTAATGTTCTGGACCTGCCACTTGTGAGTGCCAGAACAGCTTTTTATTTTGATCATGAATTTTATTTTGCCGTTACCGCTGGTAGCTTGCAGACACAGCTGGGCTTCGAGGCAGAATATAAAACAGCCTATTACTCATATGCCTATATGCCTGCAACCGGGGCATTTTATAACCAGGGAGAGGTAAAAACAGGCAATTATCCTGTAATTAATATTTTTGCCAATATAAAACTTAAGCGCACAAGGATATTCGTGGCCTTTGATCATGTTAATCATGGACTGATGGGCTATGATTATTTCGCAAGCCCTGATTATCCGATGAATATACGTATGTTCAAATATGGTCTTGCATGGACATTTTATAATTAATCATTATATTGCATATCATGTCTGATCAGAAAGTGTATATAAGGGATAATATGACAGGGTTATTTTTTAAAAGCCTGGCAATTATTTCTGTATTGATAATACTACACTCGTTTTATTCATGCGATTCCAGGAGATCTGTTATGGGTGATACCGGTATTATCAGTCGCGACCTGGAACAGATCAGGGAGAGGGGCAAGCTTGTTGCCCTGACGGATTATAACTCCATAAGCTATTTTATTTATAAGGGTGAACCCATGGGCTTCCAGTATGAGTTACTGCGGGAGTTTGCAGATTACCTGCAGATAGAACTTGAGGTTGTAACCGAGAATGACCTGAGCCTTTCGTTTGAGATGCTTAATAACGGGAGGATAGACCTTATGGCTCTTAACCTGACCGTTAATAATGAGAGAAAAGAGAAAGTTAAATTCTCCAGTCCCATAAGCAAGACAAGGCAGGTGCTGGTTCAGAAGAGACCTGATAACTGGAGGCAGATGACCATGGATGAGATAGATGATGTGCTTGTCAGGAGCCTGCTGGAGTTGTCAGATAAAACGGTATATGTACAGACAGAATCATCCTATGCCCAGAGAATGAAAAATCTGCAGAGCGAGATAGGGGATACAATACATATTGTTGAAGTACCCATGGAGGCAGAAGAGCTTATCAAGCTGGTTGCCGATGGTGAGATTAACTACACCGTATCGGATGAGAATATAGCCATGGTTAACCGCACCTATTATCCTGATATTGATCTTGAGACACCTGTCAGCTTTGAACAAAACCTGGCATGGGCTGTCAGGAAAAGCGGCTCTGATGAGCTCCTTGCCGAACTCAATAAATGGATAGAGGGATTCAGGGATACAAGACGCTATGCCCTGATCTATGCCAAGTATTTTAAGAATTCCAGGTCAAAGCATATAGTTATATCTGATTACTACAGCCTTGGTGAGGGTAAAATATCACGCTGGGATGAATATTTCAGGCAATACAGCGATTCCATTAACTGGGACTGGCGACTGCTGGCTTCACTTGTTCTGCAGGAATCACGTTTTGAACCTGATGTGAGATCATGGGCAGGAGCCTATGGACTGATGCAATTGATGCCTTCCACAGGTAACCAGTTTGGCATTGATATTTATTCCAGCCCGGAGAATAATATCAGGGCCGGCGTTAAATATATACAGTGGCTGCAGGATGTGTTCGAAGATAAGGTTGCCGATGAGAATGAGAGAATAAAGTTTATCCTTGCTGCATATAATGTTGGTCCGGGACATGTACTTGATGCCCGCCAGCTGGCCCGTAAATACGGTCGTGATCCATATGTATGGGATAATAATGTGGCCTATTACCTTCTCCGGAAATCAGACCCGGAGTTTTATCATGACCCGGTGGTCGAACATGGTTTTTGCAGAGGGGAAGAGCCTTATAATTATGTTATTGAAGTGCTGGACCGCTATGAGCATTATGCCAATTTCCTTGATGAGGGCTAAGCGATGTATTATACCAAGCCTTCCCTTTTAATTACTGCCATCATCTCGTGCAGCATCATTGCCGTGGCACCCCATATAACCCTTCCCTTATAATCAAAATATTTTACCCTGAGCAGTTCATCCCTTACTGTCATATTCTTTTCCTTAAGCATTCCTTTATCAAAAAAATCCATCAGTGGTGCTTCTATAAGTGATACAACTTCATCTTTATTAATCCTCCATTGCGGCCTTTGATGGCAGTAGGCCACATAAGGGCTTACCTCTGTATTGCTTACCGGTATATATAGGGGTGTCAGCCTGCCAAGGATTTTTATATGGTCATCACACAGTCCTGTCTCTTCGCATGTTTCGCGCAGAGCCGTTTCAAGAAGGTCAGCATCATCAAGTTCCATTTTGCCACCCGGGAAGGATACCTGGCCGCTGTGCGCTCCTTTATAAACCGGTCGTTCAATAAATACTGTATATAATGAGTCATCAACAGGGTAGAGCAGGATCAATACAGCCGCCATCTTTGAATCGCTTAGCTTCTTACGGGGAAAATCTATTGCCTTCCTGTCTGAGGAAGCCATTTCCCACTGTACCTCAGTACCCGGAAGATCCTTTTTAAGGGCTGCTGCCAGGCAGTTTATAAAATGATCATGTTGCATAAGACAAAGATATGCAGATATACACAGACAGGAATGCATAATCTGCCATGATTGTTCTCCCTGCCGGAATAATTTTATTTCCTGAATCTCCTTACAAACTCTTCCACCTCGTCTACACCTCCCTGGTATACAAGGTATCCGTTATATGGCTCTCTTTCGGTTATCTCGTCATTAATTGGTTTAAGCATTATCTCCTTAACTTTTTCAGGGTCATCGGTCTGCCCGAAAGCCCAGCCCAGCTTCACCCATGCCACCTCGGGCAGCATATTGCCCAGTGGTACCACTCCCAGGGCCATCATATCGCGGCCTGTCTCGTAAACCAGCATATGCACATATCCCCATATTGTCTGCAGTGTCATAAAGACTGCCACCCCTTTGTCTTTTGCCCTCTTAAGTGCAGGGTACAGTTCCCTGTTAACATGCCCTAATCCTGTACCCACTATTATTATCCCTTTATAACCCATGTCCACCAGGCTGTCCAGCACCTCAGGCCTCATATGCGGATAATAGTAAAGCATGGTAACCTGCTCATTGAAGTAAGGCATTATTTTCACCTTTTTATCTTTCCTGCGCGGATTGATGTTTTTTTTGATATGTTTAACGGCATCGCGTGTTACCGTTGCCACCGGGGTGTCACCTATAGTCCTGAATGTTGATCTGTAGGAGCTGTGCATTTTTCTTACCCTGGTGCCCCGGTGCAGGAAACCGTAATCATCGGATGTGGGACCGAACATGCAGACCATCACTTCCGCTATATCGCCATGGGCTGCAGCATAGGAGGCATGGATGAGGTTAAGTGCTGCATCGGACGAGGGGCGGTCGGATGACCGTTGTGACCCAACCAGTATAACCGGTATTGGCAGGTTCTGTACCATAAATGACAGGGCGGCTGCCGTATGGTGGAGCGTATCGGTGCCATGACCTATCATTATGCCGTCGGCACCATTCTCTATCTCCCGGCCTATGGCTTTGGCCAGTGTTATATACTGTTCGGGACCCATATTCTCGCTGAATACGGCAAAGAGTTTTTCTGTATTTATATTGCATATATCTGCAAGCTCAGGCACGGCACCATACAGTTCGCCCGGTGAGAATGCGGGTATAACGGCTCCGGTGCGGTAATCAAGCCGGGAGGCTATGGTCCCCCCTGTACCGAATAACTTAACACTGGGTTTATCATCTGAATACGGGAATTCCTTCTCGGGTATCTTATAATTGGCTTTTTTGTAACCGGTTTCTTTCATTGAATTGATGGTGCTGATATTGATACCAATATTATACCCGGTATCAATCTTCAGGACAAGGTGCATATCATCATCATTCTCAGACCTGGGCAGCACGGTACCCGTGAAGACCCCCCTGGTGGTTTCAATAACAGCCTGGCCCCATACCCTTACATTGTATTTTTTCAGAGTGTCAAGTGCCTTGCCTCTGTATCCCTGGAATATCTGATCACTCATCTGTTTTTATTCTTTGTTCGATCTTTTGCTTCAGTTCGCTTAAATCCACATTACCCACTGCCTGTCCTCTTAGTTGTCCCATAAGCCAGTTAACAGCACAGTCCGGGTCTGCCGATCTCCTCTCTTCCTTAAATTTCTCATAGAGAAAACCTATGGTGTCCAGTATCTCCTGCATGCTTTTCTTCCTGAAGTTCAATGTTGTCAGGATAGATTCATGCCTCATCCTGGGATGTTCATACAGTATGCTCACCATGGGTACGGCTATTCCAGGATGAAGATTCTTTGCTTTAATAAATTCAAAAAGCTTATAGATATTATTATAGTTGAAGTTCTTGTGCGCCTTCTTTTTGCCTTCAATATTCTTGAACCTGTGACCCAGGAAGACGGCTGTTTCGCGCGGACTGAACCCGAGATCTTCAGAGATTGACACAATAAGAGGGTACAGGTTTTTGCTCAATATATACTTAAAAGTATCCTCAGGGACACCCCATTTTTTCATCTTTTTGATCCTGCCGGCTACATTTTCAGGCAACTGTGACCTTATCTTTTCAATCTTATCATCATACAGGGGTATAGGGGCTGAGTCGGTATCAGGGTACATCCTGTCCTTTCCCGGCAGTACCCTTTCGAATATTGTGGTTCCGTCAGGGAAGGATTTTCGTGTTTCATTCGGGACTCCTGAAAAGGCCAGCTGTATTCTTTCCTCAACTGTTTCAAGAGCAGTGGGTATATCCTCCGAAGGGCCCCAGATCAGTATCATTGCATCTTCGTCATCTGCATCCAGAAAATCCGATATCTTTTTCCAGTTTTTTCCCGGCATCAGGGGATCAGGTTCTTCTGAATGGGTCATATTGGGCTTTTCTATGCATGCTATGACCTTCAGCCTGTCGCTTATCTCATCGGCAAAGATCCTGCCTGGCTGGGTGAAATGCGATAAGATTGAGTGGCACTGTGGCAGCCTGATGGCAAAAACCCTCATATTATCGTCGAAGGCTTTTTTTACGGGGTCAAATATCAGCCCACTGTCATTAGGAGTAATCTCACTGTACTGTATTTTCCATCCAGCACTGTCATCTATCTTTTTATTCAATATGCCCCTGATATGTAGTAATGCATACTGCCTGAAAGCTTCATTATGTGATAATTCGGGTATCCAGCTGTTATGCGATACTCCCTTTATCTCAACCCTGCTGCCTCCTTCGCAGCTTACATTTACGTCTTCCCTTCCTGCACCTATTCCCGTGCGCACCTTGCCGGTGCTCCTGTTAAGGTACCTGATATATTCTGCAGCCTCAGCCAGCTCCCATGGTGTCAGCATATCAGGATAGGTCACTGTCTCAATCAGCGGCATGCCCAGGCGGTCAGTCTTATAAACACGGGTGTGTCCTATATCAGGT
>JBKHBA010000175.1:0-5985 GCA_046542595.1 Bacteroidales bacterium
TAAATGATCCGGGAGACAGTCCGTAGATATCGTATGTGCCCTTTGTCCAGTTACTCTTATCCGAACCAACATATCTCTCCCATCCGCCTGTCTTTGACACTTTCTCCATCTCGTCAAGCAGAAGCTTCTGTTTTCGCAGGGATTCAGCCGTTTGTTTATGTTCTTCAATCTCCCTGTTCAGACTTTTGGTCCGGCGCCTCACTTCAGCACGCATAAAAAAGAAAGACACAAAAGCCATCACCAGCAACAGGGGAATAAATATATATAATGCAATTTTCAGTATATCGCGGGTTGTTAATGGGCCTGATACTTCCGGACCGAACCATTTCCTCTGTATACTGTAGTATGTTTCATTGGCAATGACTATTGACAGACCCTCATTCAAACGTGCCAGAAGCATCTCATCCTCTTCCTGCACGGCAAAGCAGAAGTCCTGGCGGAAGCGGGGCATCTGAAAATTCAGCGGCTTAACCGATTTAATTCCCAGTTCATCAAGCAGGTGAATACCGGTTATCCTCTGGGTAACAAGCGCATCATACTGACCGGCAGCAAGTCTTATAAAAGCTTCCTCAAAAGTGTTTGTGGTAAATATCAGCTCCGACACACTGTCGCGCCGTACATACTCCTCGGCATTATCACCTTTCATAACAACCACCTCTTTTCCCTTAAGATCGGACACCGAGTTTATTCCTTCTGTCCCTTCCCTTACAAACACCGCCCCGTGCAGTGAAAGGTAGGGCATGGTAAAGTCGAAAAGCTCCTCCCTCTCCGGTGTCCTGCCCACAAGCGGAAGAGCATCGATCTCTCCCTCGGCCAGGTCATCCTTTATCTTATTCCATACTCCTATCTTGAAAACAGGGACAATACCAACAGCTTCAGCGGCCGCCTCAAACAGTTCAACAGAGAAGCCTGTGGGATTGCCATCCTTATCAACAGTGCAATATGGAGGGTAATCGGGTTCGGATGCAACCAGTATTGTATCATAAAAGTTACTGTAAGGCTCAAGGATATCTATTTCCTGTCCTGGTAACTCTGCAATCATAAGAGCAAAAAAGACCGGAAAAAGCCAGCAGCATGTTTTTACTTTCTTCATCTGTCTAAAGATTCTTGTTCATCAGTTATCATAAGCCCTTAAGCCTTTCTATTTCATCTTTCAGTTCCTTTATACGAAACTCCCTTTCGATGGTGGCATCATGAAACTTTTCAAGCTCACTGACCCTTTCCTTTAATTCTTTTGTCTTTTCGTCAACCTGTTTCTGGAGGCTGTCTTTCAGATCCCGCAGCTCCTTTTCCACCTGTTTCTGTGCGGTAATATCCTGGAAGGTAGCAAGAAATTCCTTTTCCAGCATCAGGCCGCCAATCATAACAATCTTTTTGCTTCCGTCGTTGCAGCTTACCGTATATTCTTCCGGCTGTATCTCCGAGCCTGATCTTTCGGCTTTCTTCATGGCTGCATTCCAGCGGGCAACGACCTGCTTCCTGTATACCCTGTTGGGGTAAGCCCTTGTCCACCAATCCTTAACATTGGGTATGTCTTCTTTGGTATAACCGAAAACAGTGGTAAATTTATCATTAATATAAAGTATATCACCATTATCAGTATCTAAGTTACATAAAGGCACGGGCAGGTATTCCACGAAATTCATAAATCTGGTCTGGCTTTGTTTAAACCTTTCCTCTGCCTCGGTGCGATTGCGGATATCACGTGCCGCACCCTGCAGACCCGCAATCCTGCCATCAATAATCAGGGGTTTACCAACTATTTCAACAGGTATAAGATATCCTTCCTTATTATACACACTTGTTTCCAGGGTGACCCATGAATATTTTCTGTAGTTAAGCATCATTTTCATTGCCAGCCGCGATTGCCTGATAAACTCCCACCATGTTGTATGCGACATTATTCTTGTCCCGGTCCATTCTTCAGGCCTGAAACCGGTAATATCATACAGGGAGGGACTCAGCCAGGTAAAGCGCAGGCTCCTGTCCACCTGCCAAATAATATCAATTGCATTATCGGCAATCAGGCGGTATTTCTCCTCACTTTCGCGAAGGGCGTCTTCAGCCTTCCTCCGGTCTGTAATATCTTCAATAAATCCCTCGAGCCCGGTTATCTCACCATCCTTATATCCTGCCCTGCCTCTTTCCCATACCACTTTTATATCACCGTCAGATGAAAGTATCCTGTACTCAAGGGTATAAGATCTCTTTTCCGCTATTGCCCGCTGTATCTCTTTCCATACATAATCCCTGTCGACTTCATGTATTACCGAGCTGTATGAACGCACGGCATTGCCAGTAAAATCAGATGCAGGATAGCCTGTAATTTCCAGGATCCTATCGCTAATATATTCCATTGTCCAGTCCGGATCATTCCTGCATATATACACAACACCCGGCAGGTTATCAATAAGGGTCGGTATATCAGGTAAGCTCTGCATAATATTATTCCTGTGAGAGATTCACCTGTAATACCCGGATAAAGGGTAAAAGATATGCAGTAAGGATGAACATTCTCAAGGAATGTACCAATGTTATATTATTCATTAATATTACAATATACGAATAATCATTATAAATGTTCACCTGTTCAGGAGAATATAAGAAAAGCCCCGGGCAGTAGTCGGCATATTTTAAAATACTACCATCCCGGTATAAGCTTTATGCTTCCCGCCAACCGGAAGTAAGAGAATTTTAGATTTTCCGTCCCCGTGTCAGCTTCATGCTTAATTATTACCGGCCGGGAATAACATAATGCCAGGTTTACCAGCCCGGTGTAATATTGAATCCGAATTGTATATTATCAAAACCTCCGTTCTGAAAAGGCACTGCCAGGTACGGTTCAAGGACCAGAGCTCCCACCAGGTTAACCCTGGCGGATAAACCAGCGCTGTAAACCGGTATCCTGGAATCAAAGGAAACGGGTTGCCATTCGAGGCTCACATCACTGTCTTTATACCATGCCAGACCGGCATCAAAGAACAGGTTCAGATCGGTAAAGAAAGACCTCGACTTGATGGGAGCAAGCCTTTCGATGCCCGTAAAGGGATATCTGAGTTCAATATTACCTACCAGCATCCTTGATCCGCTGAGGTGAGATACGTTGAATGAACCTGACATAACACCCCTGTTACTGCTGCCTATAAGTGATACATTTTCATAGCCCCGTATAAGCCAGGGGTATCCAAGGTACAGTGGTGAGATAATATCCTCACCGGCATCCTGTCCGTAACGGCCGTAGTGGTAAAGCCTGAAGGCAAGGGCCAGGGGTTTCACAAAGAAATATTTCCTGTAATCGGCTATGGCGGTATACATACTGACAGCACCGAAATGCCTGGTTAACTGGTACCGCGCACGGTGTCCCTTCATAGGGGATGTCATACCGGCATAGGAATTATCCTCAACATACGCCAGACTCAGCTGCTGATAATTGTCGCCACCGGGTGATGGCATTTTCTCACGCGACTCAAACAGTTTTAATCCCGTCAGTGAATAATAATTATTATACCTGTCGCGTCTGAAATAGTACCACGACATTGATGCCGTTGCTTCTATTCTCCTTGTCTGCGAGATGGGATAATAGGCAAAAACTGATGCATTATCCTCAAACATCCTTATAAAATCAAGTCTCAGGTTATGAACAGGAATGGAATCGCCATCCACAGTGATTGTGTCGGGAGCTATGCTCATATAACCGTTACGATAAGGTATATGTGACACTGAAGCACCCCATTTTATCCTGCCTTTCTGGTTAAGGTAAGACACCAGGCCGCCAAAATCATATATCTCACCATTAAGCGCCAGCGAGGAATACAGCTGGTTATTGCCCACAATATCACTGAAGATCATATTCACACTGCCCTGCATCACACTTCCGTACTGTCCGGCCGAAACTCCCACCCCTGTTGAATTAGAGATATAATCAAGTGTGAACCTGGGTTTGTATTTCCTGTCTATTATGGAATCAGGCGGCAGGGCATAACCCGTCTTTCTGTTATAAAGGCTGCTGTCAACAATCACCGGAGCCCGGGTATTAAGGGGTGGCAGGGTGGCGGCCCTCATATCCAGACCGTCCTTAGCTGTCGCGACGGCACTAAAAGCAGTATCATCTGCAAGGTAGATATCATAGCTGTTATTATAATAATATGTATATACAATGCTGCTGTCAGAATAGTTACGGCTGATGGAAGGGGCTATTGCGGTTATGCCGCTTACGCCCGTTGCATAATCTGTAAGCCTGTAAACCATCCTGTCATCAAAATCATAACGGTACAGGTTTCTCATGCCGTCAGCATCCGACACAAAATATACGGAACTGCCGTCAGGGGAGAAACAAGGATTCAGGTTTTTTGCCCCCGGAAACACATCAATGATCTTCTTTTCACCGCTGCCAATATTTATGGTTGCAAGGGCAAAACCATACCTGCCACCCGGACTTTTCGCTCTTAGTTGCTCCTGTGCATATATCACAGTCTCTCCGTCAGGCGACCATGAGGGGTGAATATTGCCTGTAAAATCATCTGTCAGTCTTTCCGTTTCACCTGAGTCAAACTTATACACATACAGGTCACATTTGCCGTCGGACAATCCGGAAAAAACTATCTTTTCACCATCCGGCGACCAGGCCGGATTGGAGAAGGACCTCAGCGGTTCAGGCACTATTTTATCCAGTACCCTCCCGCTTCTGACATCTGTTACCACCAGCTTGTTGAGTCCGTCTTCAAAGACAATAAAAGCAAATTTATCACCGGAGGGCGACCATGTTCCGGCCGACTCAATAAAATTATAATCATCAAAATCATTTTGTTTCCTGGTGCCTGTCAGCTTCCTCAATATTTTACCTGTCGAAACCTCGGCAAGGAAAATATCAAAGGTAAAGACATCCTTATCCGAAAAAAATGCAATATATTTTCCATCCGGACTTACAGAGGGACTGACATTAACGCGGCCTGCATTGCTACCGTGTATCACCTTCCTGCCAACAGCCTGTCTGGCAGCACCGCTGATATACGGACCAAAATGTGTTCTGCTGGCACTCTCCCATAACTCTGAGAGAGTCTCACTGCTTATATTAAGTACTGAATCCACAGCCTTCCTGTAACCATATTGAGCTGTTTTCTCAAACAGGGGCATTATAATGGTATCTCCCCATGTTTTACCCACCAGGGCCCAGAAGGAATGGCCAAAACGATAGGGAAAATATTTTGGGTCCTTTGTCAGCTGCTCAAGTGTGGGAAAATCATTATTCACTAAAGCATCCCTTATCCACATAGCTGTATTGGGATCAACACTTCCTATGGATAAATATTCAGCCATACCCTCTATCATCCACAGGGGCAGGTTCCTTACAGAGTAATCCTTACTGGTGTCAGCAGTGGCTATCTTATGAAACTGGAAAGCATGCACCAGCTCGTGACCCAGCACATGGTCTGTCTGCGTCAGTGTTTTTGCCACAGGCATAACAACCCTGTTTTTGAGTCCCTCTGTAACCCCTCCTGTGCCGGCACCCAGCAGTCCGCTCACTGCATTGGTCTGCTGAAAGTCAGCATGAGTGTTATATAATATCAGGGGGTTTCTTTTTTCGAATGTATCCCTGAAAACAAGCTGGTGCATACCGTACCACTCCTCAGCCCATGAAAGAAATTCATTCAGCAGGGAATCATTGCCGAGGTAATGATAAAGCTCGAAATCAGGAGACTGGTTAAGCTTGTATTCAAAGCTACGGTACCCCGGCTTATTCCTTCCAAAATACTGAGCCTGCAGTGCTGCAGGCAAATGCAAGACTGCCAGGATCATAATGGTTCTTATTATAATCTTCAGTTGCATACCTGTAATAATTTACCCACTACGTTCATAAGAGCGCTTCACTGCGTTCATCATGCCCTGTTCATTGGTATAATTACCTTCCTTTTAAAGTGGTCAGTGCCATATATCCATAGCCTGCGCTAAGGATGCCTGACGCCCTGTTCCTGTAGTCTCAGGCGA
>JBKHBA010000176.1:0-5948 GCA_046542595.1 Bacteroidales bacterium
CTGGGAAGTGCCAGAAACACCATGGGGTGCTCCCATTGAGCAGAGCTCAAGCGAAAAAGCTGAAGCGGTGAAGAAGAGGTATAAGAATGCTATTCTGGCAGACAGCACCATGTGCATGGGCTCTTATGTTTTCCTGTGGGGGCAGAAGCAGGAGCGTACACCTACATGGTACGGGCTGTTTACGGAAGAAGGAAGAGAGATGGAAGCCATTGATGTTATGCATTATTACTGGACCGGTGAATGGCCTGAGAACCGTGCCCCGGAAATAAGCAGCGCCACCATAAACGGCCAGGACAGGTATGCCGGGATAATGCTGGAAGCAGGCTCGGTGAACGAAGCGATGGTTGAATTTTCTGACCCCGACGGAGACAGCCTGGAGGTACATTGTGAGATAATGGAAGAAGCTACTGAGCTTGGTGACGGGGGCGATTTTGAACCCAGACCCGATGTGGTGGAAACAGAGATAAGCCATAATGAGAATGGCGAAATATTATTTACCGCACCATCTGAGAAGGGTGAATACCGGCTGTTTATTTATATAAAGGATAAGCATAATCACGCGGCCACCGTTAATATCCCTTTTAAGACAATTTAAGAACAACAGCTTAAAAACTGGAGGTATAAGTGCCGGATAATATTTATGCAGGTAATCAAAGGTTGAGGCTGGGCGGTGAACGTATAAGGGGCAGCCTGGTGTATTTCGAAGGGGATCAGTATTACCTTATTGATAACTATGACCTGATGGCCCCCTTCCTGATGGCCATTGTCAGTAACTCTGACCACTGGATGTATATCTCGTGCAGCGGAGGGCTTACAGCAGGACGGCGTAACCCTGATAATGCTATATTCCCTTATTATACAGATGATAAGATACATGAGTCATATACAACAACAGGTAGCAAAACTATAGTACTGGCAGGCAGCGGGGATAAGAAGAGGCTATGGGAACCTTTTTCAGACCGTTACCGCGGTATATATAAGATTAAACGCAGGCTGTATAAGCATGTCACGGGAAACAGGGTAATATTTGAGGAGGAAAATGAAGCGCTGCATCTTATCTACCGCTACTCATGGATGAACAGCGACAGGTATGGCTGGATAAAGAAAAACTGGCTGGTAAACAATGCCGGGCAGGAAGTAAGACTGTCAGTTCTCGACGGGGTAAGAAACATACTGCCTTACGGGGTAAACCAGATGATGCAGACAGGAATGAGCACACTGGTGGATGCTTATAAGAAGAATGAGCTGGATCCGGCAACCGGCCTGGGTATTTACAGGCTTTCATCAATACCGGTTGACCGTGCCGTTCCGAGCGAGGCCCTGAAATGCACAAGTGTATGGTCGGCAGGGTATAATACCTCGACGGTCCTTTTGAGCAACAGGCAGCTGGAAGATTTTATACATGGAGGTAACATAGCCACGGAAACAGGGACCAGGGCCCTTAAAGGATGTTATTTTACCGTGGCTGACTTAATACTTAAGCCTGAGGAAGAGGTGAATAATTATTATGTCCTTGAAACGGAGCAGGATGCCCCTGGTGTAGAGGAGCTTATATCAATGCTCAGCAATGATGATAAGCTGCCGGCCCTGCTGGAGGAAGATGTGGCCCGGGGAACAGCCAGGCTCATTGATCTTGTTGGTATGGCTGACGGTATAGAGATAACAGATGACAGGGTGATGGGCATACGTCACTTTTCCAATGTACTCTTTAATTGCATGCGCGGAGGATTGTTTGAGGATGATTATAATATCAGGAAAGAATATTTTGGAAGACACCTGGGGAGGTTTAACAGCGGGATGGCAATAAAGTACAGGGACTGGCTGGAAAAACTGCCTGGGATTATGGCGCTGGATGAGCTAATGGAAAAAGTAAAAGAAAGGGATGATGCTGACCTGCTAAGGCTGGCACTTGAATACCTGCCTCTTAGTTTCAGCAGGCGTCATGGCGACCCCAGTCGTCCGTGGAACAGGTTTGATATACGACTGAAAGAGGATGACGGCAGCCTTTCGCAGAGCTACCAGGGTAACTGGAGGGATATCTTCCAGAACTGGGAAGCCCTGGCACTGTCATATCCGGGTTTTCTGCCCTCTATGATATCAAGATTCCTTAACAGTTCAACAGTTGATGGTTATAACCCTTACAGGATAAGCAGTGAGGGCATAGACTGGGAAGTGCCGGAAAAGGATAATCCCTGGTCTCATATAGGTTACTGGGGCGACCACCAGGTAATATACCTGCTCAGGTTGCTGGAGCTTAACCAAAAGTTTATGCCGCAGCAGCTTGATGAGTGGCTGGACCGGCAGATATTCTCATATGCAAATGTGCCTTACAGGATAAAGGATATTGAGGATATTATAAGGGACCCCTATGAAACAATTGTCTTTGAGGAAGGGAAAAACAGGGAGATAGAAAAATTGTCTGTTGAGAAAGGAGCAGACGGCAGAATGGTTTATGATAAGCACGGTAAGATCGTAAAAGCCTCATTTACAGAGAAGATATTGCTTACAGTGCTTACAAGGCTGGTCAATATGATACCGGGTGCCGGTATATGGATGAATACCCAGAGGCCAGAGTGGAACGATGCCAATAACGCACTGGTGGGTAACGGTGCTTCAATGGTGACACTGTATTATATGCGCAGGATGACAGCATTCCTGATAAATCTGTACGGCAGTGCCGGTAATAACATATTTTCTCTCAGGGAAGAGCTTTTCTTCCTGTTTGAGACAGTTAATAATATCCTGCTGGAAAACAGGGATCAAAAAGGCAATGTTGATAATAAACTACGGCGTATAATAAGCGAAAGACTGGGAAAGGCAGGATCGGACTACCGCAACAGTGTATATAAAGGTTTTTCCGGCAGATTCACTCGATTGAACAGAAAGCACCTGCTTGATTTCTTTGGGCTGGTGCAGGAATATATCGATACGGATATAAGTGTCAACAGGCGGCCTGACGGTTTGTATAATGCGTATAACCTGGTAAGCATTGAAGAGGAAAGTATTGATGTCCTACCCCTGCAGGAAATGCTGGAAGGGCAGGTTGCCCTGCTGAGCAGTGGGATGCCCTCCCCGGATGAGGCTGCCGGCCTTATTGAAATCATGTACGGGAGTGACCTTTACAGGGCCGATCAGGACAGTTTTATGCTGTACCCCGATGCTGAGCTGAGATCTTTCCGGGACATGAATATCATCAGTGATAAGGATGTGGAAGCATCACTGCTGCTGCAAAAGCTGCTCAGGGATGGTAATACCCTGGTTATAAAAAAGGATATAAAAGGTAAGTACCATTTTAACGGCAGTTTTACGAGCGCTGAAGACCTGAAGAAGGCGCTTGATAGTCTGCCTGCAGTGTATAAAAAACTCGCCGGGAAAGAAAAAGAATTGATAGCCGGTATCTTCGAATCTGTGTTTAATCATAAAATGTTTACCGGCAGGAGCGGCTCATTCTTTAAATATGAAGGGCTGGGGAGTATATACTGGCACATGGTGTCAAAACTGCTGCTGGCAGCAGGCGAATATGTTGTCAGGGCAGAAGAGGAGGGATGTGACAAAAAAATTATTGACAGGCTTGCCGGGCTCTATTACAGGCTGAGGGCCGGTATAGGGGCCGACAAATCACCGTCTGAATACGGGGCCTTCCCTGTTGATCCCTATTCCCATACACCTTCAATGATGGGGGCACAGCAGCCCGGTATGACAGGCCAGGTGAAGGAAGATATTATATCACGTAATATAGAACTGGGTATAAGGATTGAAGGTGGATGCCTGTCTTTCAAACCTTTATTATTGAGAAGGAAGGAGTTTGTAAACGATGAATACGGAAGGGGAAGCCTGCGCTTTACCTGCTGCAATACGCCTGTCAGGTATCTGACCGGTACAGATGAGTCAATGCAGCTACTGTTGCCGGATGGTGAAAAGCTGGACTACAAGGAACCTGTACTGGATAAAAGGATGAGCCGGGCTGTGTTTATGAGGACAGGCTTAATTGAGCGTATTGATGTAATACTGCCCGAAACCCGGCTGCTGGCACTGTAACAATATTATATTATCAATAGAAAAAATAACTTATTATGGGAAGAGTAATTATAAATGTAATTGTTTTAACTGTTCTGCTGCCGCTGAATATCAGCGCACAGTTAAACAGCAAGCAAGCAGAAGAGAGGATAGAGGAGATTATCGGGGAACTGACTATTGAAGAAAAGGTCAGGATGTGTCATGCACAGTCGAAATTCAGCTCCCCGGGAGTTGAACGCCTTGGCATACCGGAATTATGGATGTCGGACGGTCCGCACGGGGTAAGGGCCGAGATTGAATGGGACAGCTGGGACTATGCCGGGTGGACCAATGATTCATGCACAGCCTTCCCTGCTCTTACCTGTCTGGCAGCAAGCTTTAATACTGACCTGGCATACCGCTATGGGGTGGCCCTTGGTGAAGAGGCCAGATACAGGCGTAAGGATGTGCTTCTTGGTCCGGGTGTGAATATATACCGCACACCACTTAACGGAAGGAACTTTGAATATATGGGAGAAGACCCTTACCTGGCATCCCGCATGGTGGTGCCTTACATAAAAGGGGTGCAGACAAACGGTGTGGCGGCATGTGTGAAGCACTATGTGCTGAATAACCAGGAGACAAGACGTAATAATATTAGTGTTGACCTGAGTGACCGTGCACTGCACGAGATATACCTGCCGGCTTTCAAAGCCGCGGTAAGGGAAGCCGGTGTATGGGCAGTGATGGGTTCGTATAATAAATACAGGGGACAGTACTGTACTCATAATAAGGTACTGGTTAATGAGATACTTAAAGGCGAATGGAACTATGACGGCGTACTGATATCTGACTGGGCATCAACGCATGACACAAGGGAGGCTGCCCTGTATGGACTGGATATAGAGATGGGGACAGGCTCTGACGGTCTTACTTATTCACTGACTAATGCCTATGATAATTACTACCTTGCACTGCCCTTCCTGCAGATGATAAAGAAGGGGGAGATAGATGAATCAGTGCTTGACGAGAAAGTGCGGCGCATACTGCGCCTTATGTTCAGGACAACCATGGATAAGGACAGGCCCTCTGGTTCCAAAGGCAGCCAGGCTCATTTTGATATAGCAAGGGAGGTGGCACGGCAGGGCATCGTGCTGCTGAAGAATGACGGTAGCTTTTTTCCCCTGGATGATACAGACGGAAAAAGTATAGCTGTTATAGGAGAGAATGCCACACGCAGCATGAGTGCCGGGGGCGGTTCTTCTGAGCTGAAACCCATATATGAGGTTTCCCCGCTCGAAGGTATAAGGGAGAGGTTTGGCTCTGCTGTGACAGAGCACTCTAAAGGTTATGCCTCCGGTCCACCCGTTTACGGATATGTAAGACCCTCTGAACTGGATGCCGATTCACTCAGGAAAGCCGCTGTTGAGCTCGCCGGGCGATCTGATATAGTGTTGTTTATAGGTGGATTGAACAAAAACCATAAGCAGGATTGTGAGAATGGGGACAGGGACGGACTGGGACTGCCCTTCGGTCAGGATGAACTGATAAGGGAGATACTGTCTGTAAACTCTAATGTTGCAGTTATCCTTTTAAGCGGTAATGCAATGGCTATGCCATGGATAGATGATGTCAGCTGCGTTATGCAGGCATGGTACCCGGGTACTGAAGGGGGGCGGGCTATTGCGGATATTATCTCAGGTGATGTGAATCCATCAGGTAAATTGCCTTTTACCTTCCCTGTAAAACTGGAAGATAACGGGGCACATGCCTTTGATGAGCTTTCATACCCGGGCATTGACGATAAGCAGGTATATAAGGAGGATATATTTGTCGGGTACAGGTGGCACGACATTAAAGAGATTGATCCCCTGTTTGAATTCGGATACGGTCTCTCGTATACCACCTTTAATATTACCTCAGCAGCAACGGATAAACGGTCCTATTCATCT
>JBKHBA010000177.1:0-5907 GCA_046542595.1 Bacteroidales bacterium
ATAATCTTAAGATCATTAATGTCTTTATCCAGCAGCCCTGCAGCCTTCAGGGCAACAAATTTATGGCTTGTTCCGTGAAACCCGTATTTCCGTACCCTGTATTTCTCGTAGTATTCGTAGGGAAGGGCATACATATATGCATAATCGGGAATGGTCTGGTGGAAAGATGTATCGAATACTGCAACCTGGGGCACGCCCGGAACTAGTTTCTCCACGGAAAGTATACCCTTAAGGTTGGCAGGGTTATGCAAGGGGGCAAGTTCGCAACACATCTCGATATCTTTCTTTACTTTGCTGTCTATCAAAACACTGCTGGTAAAATTTTCACCGCCATGTGCAACCCTGTGTCCTACTGCAGCTATATCCCTGACATCGTCTATAACGCCATATTCCTTATGTGTCAGCGCATCAATGACAAGGTTAATGCCTATTGTATGATCCGGTATACTTGTAATGATCTTATGAGCTTCTTTACCCAGTGGTTTGTGGCTCAGTATGCTGTCACTAATTCCTATGCGTTCAACAAGACCTTTCGCTTTTACTTCAGCGCCGTCTTCCAGGTCAAAGACCTTATATTTTATTGATGAGCTGCCACAATTGAGGACGAGGATTACCATATTCTTTTTTTATTTAATGTATTTATTTCAGTTAACAAGATAATAATTTAGCTTAATGAAGGGTAATAATAATCCCCTTTTAATTCTCCTTTTCAACAGATTGAGTGGCTGTTATGGCTACCAGGTTAACAATATCACTCACCGAGCAGCCCCTGGAGAGATCATTTATAGGGGCTGCCATGCCCTGCAGTATGGGTCCTACAGCTTCTGTATTTCCCAGCCTCTGGACAAGCTTATAGGCAATATTACCAACATCAAGGGAGGGGAATACCAGCACATTTGCTTTACCTGCAATATTGCTGTCAGGTGCTTTTTTCTTTCCTATAGCCTCTATCAGTGCAGCATCAGCCTGCATTTCACCATCGATCTTTAAACCTGGAGCCATCTCCCTTGCCATAGCCGTGGCATTAACCACCTTATCCACCATTTCATGTTTTGCACTGCCTTTTGTACTGAAACTGAGCATGGCCACCCTGGGCTCCATGCCAATTATTGATTCCGTGGTACGTGCCGTAGCAACTGCTATTTCAGCCAGCTCCCTGTCTGTAGGGTCAGGGTGCACCGCACAGTCAGCAAATACCATAACCCCGTTTTCACCGAAGGAGGCATCGGGATGTATCATAATAAAAGCGCCGGACACAACGGATATACCGGGCCTTGTCTTAACATACTGAAATGCGGGCCTCAGTACATCACCCGTGGCATTTTCAGCACCTGCCACCTCACCATCAGCATCCCCGTTTTTAATCATCATCACAGACAGGTATAAAGGATCTTCTATCAGTTTAGAGGCCTCATCACGCGTCATCCCCTTATGCTTCCTTAACTCAACCATCATATCAATATAGTGATCTTTCTTATCATGTGAGGCCGGGTCAATAATATCTGCTTTCCCGATATTCCTCAGGTCAAGTTTATCTGCAAGCTCCAAAATAACTGCGGGTCTACCGATAAGTGCTATTTCTGCCAGCCCCTCCTGTATTATTATGTCAGCGGCCCTGAGCGTTCTTTCTTCACTGCCTTCAGGTAATACTATTCTTTTATTCAGCTTCCTTGCTTTTTCCTTTATATCATTAATTAATTTCATTGTAAATCAGTTGTTTATGATAGAATTTATTATTCCTCAAAAATACAAAAAAAAGCTAATTAAGCAAGCCGTTAAAACATGATTAATGTCAGATTTACCAGGCATGTATACCTTGTAAACGCTCTGCCAAAATTTTGTTTCCAGGGGTCTGGAATATTATATATTTTTATGACCGCAAGGAATATAAATTAATGCATCATTATAATATGAACAGGGCCGGCTCACTTGACAGTCTCACAGCTTCACTGAGGGGTAAGCTGAAATATGATACTATTACAAGGACCATATACAGTACTGATGCTTCTATGTACAGGGAAGAACCCCTGGCAGTAGCATGGCCTGAGGATGAGGAAGACCTGCAGGTTCTTGTTGAATATGCCCTGCGCGAGGGTACAGGCCTTATAATGAGGGGAGCCGGCACCTCCCTTGCCGGGCAGGTGGTTGGGCCCGGAATTATTGTAGATATCAGCAGGCATATGAATAATATCCTTGAGATCAATGCTGTAGAAAGGTGGATAAGGGTGCAGCCGGGTGTCATACTGGAAGAGATGAACAGGGAATTAGCAGCCTACGGCCTCTTTTTCGGACCTGAAACATCTACTGCCAACAGGTGCACTATGGGAGGCATGGTGGGTAATAATGCCTGCGGACTTCACTCATTGAGGTATGGCAGCACCAGGGAACATACCCTTGAGGTAAAAACCATACTGGCTGACGGCAGCAGGGCTGTATTTGGCCCGCTCAGCAAAGAGGAATTCAGATATAAATGTGAACTCGATAATCTTGAAGGTAATATTTACCGTACGATCAGGGAGATGCTCACTGATCCTGAACTTGTTGAGGAGATAAAAAAAGAATACCCGGATCCCTCGGTTCCGCGAAGAAACACCGGCTATGCCCTCGACCTGCTTCTGCAGACCTCTGCATTTTCTGATGAGTACAAAGCTGATATTAACCTTGCAAGGCTTATTGCAGGGTCGGAAGGCACGCTTGCTGTTATTACCGAAATAAAGCTCGGCCTGGTTCCCCTGCCCCCTCCTTATAAAGCCCTTTGCTGCATACACCTGGCGGAGAGGAACGATGCTTACTCTGCCAATCTTATAGCCCTGCAATTTGATCCTGATGCAATTGAGATGATGGATGATAAGATACTCAGGCTTACGGGTGATAATATTGAACAGAGAAAGAACAGGTTTTTCCTTTAAGGCGAACCGGGAGCAATACTTATTGTTGAATTCGCGCGCGGGAGTCGCGAAGAGATAAACAACCTTTGCGACGCCCTGGAAAGGGCAATGAAAAAAGAGGGATATGGCTACGCCTTCCCAAGGATATGGGGAGATGATATTAAAAAGGTCTGGAACCTCAGGAAATCAGGTCTGGGTGTTCTGGCCAATATGAAAGGTGATGCCAAGCCTGTCAGTCTTCTCGAGGATACTGCCGTAAGCGTGAGGCTGCTGCCTGATTATATGAAGGAGTTTGACAGCATGCTAGCCAGGTATAATATGGAATGTGTCTACCATGCCCATATCGGCACCGGCGAACTGCATCTGAGGCCTTTACTAAACCTTAAAGATGCCCGGGATATTGAGCTTTTTCATACCCTGGGCAGGGAAACCGCATCTCTTGTAAAGCGTTTCCGGGGCTCACTGAGCGGGGAACACGGTGATGGCAGGCTGAGGGGTGAATTTATTCCCCTGATGCTGGGAGACAGGATATATGGTAAGCTGAGGGAACTCAAATACACCTGGGATCCCGGGGGTATACTCAACCCCAATAAGATAGTGGATACACCCCCCATGAATTCTTCACTCAGGTTTGAGTCCGGACAGCAAACAAAGGAATTGCCGACCATTTTCAGCTACGAAGATACCGGTGGATATATAAGGGCTGCTGAAAAATGTAATGGTTCGGGCGACTGCCGCAAGACAGAAAGGATAGGCGGCACCATGTGCCCCAGTTATATGGCCACTAGAGATGAAATAAACACCACAAGGGCCAGGGCCAATGTACTGAGGGAGTTTCTTTATAAACCTTCTCTGAACGGATGGGCCAGTCCCGAGATATATGAGGTCATGGACCTCTGCCTGTCATGCAAGGGATGTAAGAGTGAATGCCCCTCCAGTGTTGATATGGCAAGGCTGAAATCAGAGTTTATGCAGGAATGGTACAGGACTAAGGGTGTTCCCCTCCGGACCAGGCTTATAGCCTATATAAGCAGCATCAACAGGCTGGGATCATTATTCCCGGGACTGTTTAACCTTATTGTTAAAAACAGCTTCATTTCGGGCATTTTAAAGTGGATTATCGGTTTTGCCCGCCAAAGGTCGATACCTCTTTTATACAGGACAACACTGAAAAGATGGGCACGGAAGAACCTCCCCCTGCTTAATCCTGACAGGCCTGTTAAAAAGGTATATCTTTTTGCAGATGAGTTTACCAACTATAATGATACCCTTATCGGCATTGAATCCATTAAATTGCTGACCAGACTGGGATACAGTGTAAACCTACCCGGGCATAAGCTCAGTGCAAGAACATTCCTGTCCAAAGGGCTTCTTATAAAAGCTGCTGCCATAGCAAAGGACAATGTGAAGAGTTTATCCGGCATTATCAGCCCTGAAAGTCCCCTGCTGGGTATTGAGCCATCGGCCATACTGGGTTTCAGGGATGAGTATCCCGGACTGGTACCCCCTGCCCTGAGGCAGGAGGCTGTTGAGCTGTCTGAAAATGCCCTTCTTATTGATGAATTTATAAGCAGTGAATTTAAAAACGGCAATATAAGTGCATCGCTGTTCAGCACTGATACCATGAAAATATTACTGCACGGTCACTGCCAGCAGAAGGCTGTTGCTGACACCGCCTGCACGCGGGAGATGCTTTCCATTCCTGCCAATTACAGTGTGGAGGAGATTGGATCAGGATGCTGTGGTATGGCCGGTTCATTCGGATATGAGAAAGAGCATTACGAGCTGTCTATGAAGGTGGGTGAGCTGGTATTATTCCCCGCCGTCAGGAATGCCTGCAAAAATACTGTAATAGCTGCTTCCGGAACCAGCTGCAGACACCAGATTAAGGATGGTACGGGAAGGGAGGCACTGCACCCTGTGCAGCTGCTTTACGCTGCCCTGTTAACCTGAGATAAGCCGGAAATCGTCGGCATCACGCCATACCGGGAATTTCTCCCTGAACTGCCCGAGTTCAAGTGGTGATAAGTCAACTGTCAATACCTCCTCTGCATTCTCTTCAGCAGCAGCGGGTATATCTCCGCGCGGACCGGCAACCAGGGAGTCGCCGCAATAATCTATTCCGTTGCCGTCTCTGCCCACGCGATTTACCCCAATAACGTAAGACTGGTTTTCTATGGCCCTTGCCGGAAGAAGCGTGTTCCATACCCTTCGCCTGGCAGCCGGCCAGTTTGCTATATATATTAATATATCATAGGCATTATTCCGGTTGCGGCTCCATACCGGGAACCTCAGGTCATAACATATCTGCAGCGAAAAATTCAGACCCCTGAATGGCACAATTACCCTTTTGTCTCCTTTTGTATAAAACATATTCTCCTTCTCCATCCTGAAAAGATGCCCTTTATCATATACATAATAATCTCCGCCGGGTTTCATAAAAACAAGCCTGTTATAGTATTTGCCGTCTTCAGTGGCTATAAAGCTACCGGTGAGGCCGAAGTTGCCCGCCGAACTTATATCTTTCATCCATTCCATGGTCTGCCCGTTCATACCTTCTGCCATATCCCGCGAGTTCATTGAAAATCCCGTATTGAACATCTCCGGAAGCACCACCAGGTCAGTGTTATTTTTCAGTCCGGACAGCATTGATTCATATTTCAGGAAATTAGCTTTTTTATCTTCCCAGAGAATATCTGATTGAACAAGGCTTATTTTCATGTGATTGTATTTTAAGTTTCTGAATAAGAAATTTATGTTCCGTACCTGTTAAAGCGCTGCATTTTTATCAGCCTGCCATCCATAAGATCAGGCAGGAGGAAAATAAAACAATTTTCTTCTGCAGGGCACACCGCAGCAAAAAAAACAGGCTGTCAGAAACAGCCTGCCACAGTCAATCTTCAATATATACTATAATTCCAGGTAATAGTCGTTCAGGAGTCCCGATACAAGAGGCTTGTAATACAGCCAGAAGAAACGCCTTGTGTCATTAATGTCGTCCTTACTGTAAAGAAGGCTT
>JBKHBA010000178.1:0-5841 GCA_046542595.1 Bacteroidales bacterium
AATGACTATCTTTTCAATCTCCGAGTTGGCTGGGGCACTGTGCCATTTAAGGTTATTCTGGTTAAGGCTGCTTTTAAGCAATTCGGCAATCATTGATGCATGGTTGCCTCCCCCTGTTATATAGCCGTAGTAGTTGGGACTGGGATTAAAATTGGATGTCCTGAATATATCATTTCTTATTGTTTCCAGCAGTTGCTCCGGGTCGTGGCCTGCTGAAGGAAGGTCCTCGTCGAACATATCACGTATTTCGGCCGGACTAAAATTATTATAAATTTTTTTATCCCGTAAATTCTCAGAATACCACTCTTCAATTATTTCAGCTGACCTTGTTATTAAACTTCTTAGCTTTTCCCTTGTAAAATCCAGGTTGCTGCCTGTGTCCATATCTTATTTTTTAAAAATTATTGATATTTATTGTTTCTGTCTGCAATCAGCTGATGGTAATCCTTCCTTTTCCCCGGACTGTAAACTTACCGATCATTTCTGCTTCCTTTATACCCGCACCATGCAGTTCATCAATAAGAAGAGCTGCATCTTTGCCGGGCAGTGCAATAAGCAATCCGCCCGAGGTCTGTGCATCACATAATATAAGCTCCGTTGTCCTTCCGCATGAGCCAAAGTCAACATCCCCTTTAACAAAATCATAATTATTATAGGTACCCCCGGGGATAATACCGGCCGCAGCATGATTATATGCCTCTTCAATGCAGGGTACCTTTGAATGATATAGTATGGCATCACATTCTGATGCTTTACTCATCTCCCTCAGATGACCTGCCAGGCCGAATCCTGTTACATCTGTGCATGCATGAACGTCATATTTAAGCATTATCCCTGCTGCCTCCCTGTTAAGTGCTGACATAATACTGATCAGCTTATGTTCTATATCTTCGTTAAGCAATCCCCTTTTCATTGCGGTGCTGAGTATGCCTGTTCCCACTGGCTTGGTAAGTACCAGTGCATCGCCTGGCCGGGCGCCCCTGTTCCTTATGACTCTTTCAGGGTGTATGATACCCGTTACAACCATTCCGTATTTCGGTTCAGGGTCTTCTATGGTGTGTCCGCCCAGTATCCCTATACCGGCTTCGCCGGCTTTATCCTGTGCTCCCCTGAGTATCTGCTTAAGTATCTCAAGGGGCAGGCTGTCTTCCGGGAAGCCTGCAATATTAAGAGCAAACAGTGGTAAGGCCCCCATAGCATAAATATCACTCAGGGCATTGGCTGCGGCAATGGCTCCAAAGGAGTAAGGGTCATCAACCACGGGTGTGAAAAAATCCAGCGTCTGTACTATGGCCTGCTCATTATTTATCCTGTATACGGCTGCATCATCTGATGTCTCCGTGCCAACAAGGATCATAGGGTCGGTGAAAGGGGAGAGGGAGGCCAGTACCTTTTCAAGTTTATGGGGCTGTATCTTGCAGGCACAGCCCAGGCCGTGAGTATAATGTGTGAGTTTAATGTTTTCTTTTACAGCTGCCTGTCTTACTGCGCCTTTCTGCTTACCGGGCATCAGGGGCAGGACTGCTGCTGTTATTTCATCAGCTGCTCTTTTTATATCATCCATGCCTGTCTCCCTGCCGGTTGAAAACCTGACAGTACCCATAGCATATTCCAGCGGAACATTCATTGCTTTCAGTACATCCGATAAGTCAACACTCCCGGCATGGCATGCAGCACCTGCGGAGGCTGCAACATTCTCAAGCCTTGAAACCAGGGTGTTGGCTTCCACTCCCCGGAAAGAAACACTCAGCGTGTTAGGCAGTCTTTCTTCAGGATGACCGTTTAATTTAATATCCGGGATGGATTTTTTCAGTAGCTCCCACAGGTAATCCCTGGTTTTTTTGTAGCTGTCAGTATATTCCCCCAGCTTATTCATAGCCATCTCGCAGGCCATACCCATACCTGCTATTTCCAGTACATTTTCTGTTCCGGCACGCAGATTCTGTTCATGATCAGCTCCGTGCATTAATTTCTCAAGAGATACTCCATTACGGATATATAGTGCCCCAACACCTTTTGGTGCATATACCTTGTGACCGGCCAGACTGAGCAGGTCAACACCCAGCCTGTCAACGCGGGTCTCTATCTTGCCTGCCGACTGGGCGGCATCAGTATGGAAGAAAATATTGTGAGATTTTGCTATCTCCGCTATCTCAGCAATGGGTTGAATAGTGCCAACTTCATTATTGGCGTGCATAATGGAAATAAGGATGGTACTTTTTTTAATGGCCGACTGCACGGCGCCGGGACTTACCCGCCCGTATTCATCCACTGGCAGGTAGCTGAGCTCAAATCCGGAGCGTTCAAGATACCTGCACACTTCTGTTACTGCCGGGTGTTCAATGGATGATGTAATTATATGATTGCCTTTATCTCTGTGCTTAAGGGCAATACCTTTGATGGCATAATTATTTGATTCGGTGCCACCACTGGTGAAAATTATCTCTGAAGGCTCACAATGAAGCATGGCAGCTACCTGTCTCCGTGCATTTTCAATCGCTTTTTTTGTTGCCACCCCGTATGAATGCAGGCTTGAAGGATTACCGAAATACAGTGAGAGAAAAGGCTGCATTGCTTCTGCAACCAACGGATCCACAGGTGTTGTAGCATTATAATCAAGGTATACCGCTTGCATTATGATTTCTTTATTTGATAAAACACAAAGATATCAGAATTGTATGCATATTATTTACCCCGGGTCAACAATAAGACAAAAAGAACCTGTTTCCCTGCCGTGGAACATAGCGTTAATCAGGTAGCTGACATCCTAAATGAGTATATGGTCATTTATTTCTTTAATAATTCCTTTACTGCTTCTTCAATCTGCTGATCACGACCAGCAGCTATCTTTCCGGGCTCATTCATTACCCTGATATCCGGTTCCATCTGGTTATTCTCAAGGAAAGGTTCACCAACGGGCTTCCATCCGCCCATAGGTATCCCGAAATAGAGTGTGGGATCAATCTGTGTTTCCCACCATACGAATGTACCTGTTCCCGGAACAGGCATACCCAGAGTCTTTCCACCTCCTTTGATCTTATAGGCTACCGGGAAAAGATGTGCATCTGAATAATTGCTTTCCCCCATAACAACTATTGAGGGTTTTATCCACCGGCTTCCGGGTTGATATCCCACATTCTGTCCGTGGGGTATGATATCCATATATTTTTCAGCCGTCAGAAAATCTGAAAGAACATCATGCAGGTTGCCACCGCCATTAAAACGTGTGTCCACAATGAGTGCTTCATCGTCCAGGTGCTTACCCAGCACTTCCTCTATCACCGTTCTCATACTCTGATCATTCATTCCCCGTACATGCACATATCCTAATCTGCCCTCGGACAGCTTCTCAACTTCGTCACGGCGTGTTTCCACCCATCGCTCATAGAGCAGCTGGTTTTCAACACCAGAAGAAACAGGTTTCACTACTTCTTCCCAGCGTTTTTCTTCATCCGGATTATATACTGATAATAATATATATTTACCGCCTGTCCTGTTAAAAAGTTTATAGAAATCTATCTCTGTTGTTATTTCCTGCCCGTCAACTTTCTCAATGATATTCCCGGCAGAAATTTTTGCCGAAGCTTTATCCAGCGGGCCGCCTTTAAGTACTTCCGCCACCTTTAAACCGTCCCCATTATGAGAGTAGTCATATAATAATCCGAGTGAAGGTGTTTCATCACCGGTTTCAGCCCTGTGCCTGTAGCCACTGCCTGTGTGAGAGGCATTAAGCTCACCCAGCATCTCACTCAGCATCTCGGCGAAATCATAGTTATTATTAATGTATGGAAGGAACTTCTTATATTCTGAATAATAAAAATCCCAGTCAACACCTTGCAGATCTACAACATAAAACTTTTCACGTACCTGCCGCCAGCTATGATCGAAAATATATTCTCTTTCTTTATCATGTTTCAGCACCATCTCTCCTTTGCAGGCTATGGTTTTTGTTTTTCCATCTTCCAGGTTAACCTTAACAGCTTTGCCGTCGGCCAGTACAAGCATGAATTTCCCGTCTTCAGACATTTCAATATCAGTGCTGCCGGCATTCAGCCCGGCCAGCATTTTTGTTTCCTTTGTCCTCAGCTCAGTGACCCAGAGGTTATTCCTGCCTTCAAAACGGGTAATATAATAGAGTTTCTCTTTGTCATCTGACAGTGCAAAATCGCTTATTCTTGATGTATGTACCGTAAGCCTTTCTTCGCGGTCTTTAAGATTCTTCCAGTCAAACTCGAGTTTTTCAACCTTTCCGTTGTCACCTTCACTCTCATCTTCTTTGGATTTTCTCTTTTTCTTGTTGTTCTCTTTGCCATCCTGCTTCTCATCCTTTGCCTTCTTTTCTTTCTCTTTCATCAGGTCAAGCTCTTCCTCAGTCATCCTGTATCTGTCCCATGCTTCACGTGTAAAAAATAAGGCAAAGACATCCCCGCTGACAGCTCCCCGGTTTTCGCCGTATGATCCTTCCCTGGTGGATGACCAGATCATCATTGTACCTTCTTTTGACCATTTTGGATTACTGTCGGTATAACCGCTTTCTGTAAGGTTTATTATCTCGCCCTCACCCGAGGCGGATACAAGGCCTGCTTCATCGGACATAAGCCTTTCTTTCTGGCCAAAGGATACAAGGAACCACCTGCTGTCAGGCGACCACTGGTACCACTGGTCACCGTCACTGTAAGAATAATTATGCTTTCCGGGCATGATGGTACGTCTTTGCATGGATTCAAGGTTTATAACCCTGAGGGTGGTGCGGTTTTCGAGGTATGCCACTTCTTTTCCGTTTGGGGACCATGAAGGCTGGAATTCCTCAGCCCCGGTGGCTGTAATCGTCTTTTCTTCAAGTATGGTTGAAACGAAGAAATATTCTTCTTCATTCCTTATAATCGATTTGCTGTATATATTCCAGCTGCTGTCTTTTTCAGCTGCATAGACAATTGAGCGTCCATCTGGACTGAAATCAACGCTTCTTTCCTGCCAGGGGGTGTTGGTTATTCTCTTTGTTGTTCCATTATCTATGCTGCTTACAAATATTTCCCCCCTGAAGACATATGCAAATTCTTTTCCGTTGGGTGAGAGGCTTATCTCTGAAAAACCATTGTTTACCGGAACCAGCTTTTCAAGAGATTGCATGCCGTCATATTTTATACTTATATCAAGCTTTTCTGGCTCAGTACCGGGCTTCATAGTGTATATTTCCCCATGATAACTGAAACACAGAGTATTATCATTTGACCGTGTCAGGAAACGTACAGGATGATTTTTAAAGCCTGTTATAGCGACATTTTCCCGGGGTTCAGCAAGGGAACTTCTGTGTATATTGAAAGAACCAGTCTCCTCTGAAAGATAATAGTATTCATTATTATCATCACCGAAGACAGGATTGCGGTTTTCGCCTTCAAATGCGGAAAGCTGTTGATATTCTTCATTAGTCAAATCATAAACCCAGATATCTCTTGTCACAGATGATCTGTGGTGTTTCCTCCATTCATTTTCGAATCCTTTGCGATCATGGAAGATCAGCTTTGTACCATCGTGGCTAAAGGTGGCATCGTGTGCCGGGGTAGTAAGGATCTGTGAAACCCTTCCTCCTTTCACAGGAACGGAATATAATTCTTCCATCACACTGGTTGGGAATTGCACATTGGTATGCAGATCCTGCCTCAGGGCTGAAAAGATAACAGCACGGTTGTCAATTGTAAAATCACTGGGTTTTTCATTATTTGAATGATATGTCAGTCTTTCAGCCTCTCCGCCCTCAGCATTCATCACATAAACATCAAAATTGCCGTACCTGTCAGAGGCGAATGCTATCTTTTCACCATCATGACTCCATACTGCAGA
>JBKHBA010000179.1:0-5835 GCA_046542595.1 Bacteroidales bacterium
GCCATGAGAAAGACACGGCCACCAGTTCTGACTCAAGGGGCTTTATCGAGCTTGTCTCGGTATCAAAACAAAACTCATCAAGCTTGTTGAGTGTATCGGCCAGCTCCTTTATCTCATCTCCGGATTCCAGTCTGCGATACTCATGATCTCTTTCAGACAGCGTCTCAATGCCTGCACAGGCTTTTACTGCCGTAGACCCTGTATCGAATAAGGTACCCTGCCGGTTATCAGCGCCCGCTAACTTACCGGCAACACCCACATATGGTTTATCCATATCAATATCCATCTTCTCCGCCATGCTCCTGAACTCAAGCTCCCCAAAAAGCTCTTTCAGCCTTTCCCTGTCCATCTCCTTCCTTACTATCTCCTTCTCTTTCAGCTCAAAGGGTACATTCGTCTCTATTGTCACAAGCCTTTTGGAAAAAAGTATTTCTTCCCTGTTATTCTCAATTATCTCCTTCTGCTTCCCTTTCAGCAGGTGACTGTTCTCTATCAGCTTCTCCACGCTGCCATATTCGGCTATAAGCTTTTGAGCCGTTTTGGGCCCTATGCCCGGGGCGCCCGGTATGTTATCTGCAGTATCCCCCATTAGAGCCAGTATATCTATAACCTGGGCAGGCTCATCAATACCAAACTTCCTACACACCTCCTCCGGTCCCATTACCTCCGCCGGGCCACCCCTTGCTGCAGGTTTATACATCATTACCTTATCTGTTACCAGCTGCATAAAATCCTTATCGGAGGTCATCATATAGGTTCTGTAGCCTATATCCGCTGCCTGCCTTGACATGGTGCCTATCAGGTCATCCGCCTCAAAACCCTCTGACTCATAAACAGGTATCCCATATGCTTCAAGTATACCTTTAATATAAGGAACGGCCAGCTTTATATCCTCGGGTGTGGCATCCCTGTTTGCCTTGTATTCCTTGTATATCTCATGCCTGAATGTTGGTCCGGGCGGATCAAAAACCACGGCTATATGCGATGGGTCCTGCTTCTGAAGTATCTCTTCAAGGGTTAACATAAAGCCAAATACAGCAGAGGTGTTCAGGCCTTTTGAGTTAATCCTGGGATTACGTATAAACGCATAATATGACCTGAAGATAAGGGCATAGGCATCAAGAAGAAACAGTTTCCTGTCTGAAGAATCTGACATAATCAAAATTATTTATTATCATCTGCAAACCACTCGGCATAGGATGTGGCCGTCTCATAGAGTCTCAGGTTATGAAGGCTTATACCGGCAGGCAGCTGTGATTTTATCCTCCCGGCTATATCCCGGATAAGGTTCTCACATGTAGGCTGGTAATCAACAAGCAGCACATTGCCGAACATCTTCTTCAGCGCTGCCAGCCTTTCGTCCCCGCCCAGCCTGCTTATCACCACTGAATGGTCAAAAACATCCACCACTTCCTTTTTCACAAGCTTTTTCATATCGCCAAAATCCATGACCATACCATTCTTTGGATTACCCGGCTCATCCAGGGGCTCGCCGGCTACTGTAACAAAAAGCCTGTAGGAATGACCGTGCACATTTCTGCACGGGCCATCATAATTCCATAATGCATGTGCTGTTTCAAAGCTGAACTCTTTTGTAACCCTTATCTTACTCATGGCCTGAATGAATTAATATAATACAAAAGTAACCAATAATAGTAAGATTTGTTAAAATGGGCCATAAATCAGATAAGCTTCAGCCTATTCCTTATATAAGAGCTCAGCAGCAGCCACAGCTTCATAGTATTGCTGACGCTGATACGTGAAGCCATAAGGGTGGGCACATCTTTCTTTCTGATAATTTTATACAGCATATAATAATACCTGTAAGCAAGGTATACCCCGAAGCGGGCTTCCTTTTTCAATAATCTTATCCCTTTCTTTGAATCAAGGAAAGCCTGCTCAATATCTTTTTCAATGTTCCTCTTTATCTCACCGGTGAAATTCCCAGGTTTTAATTCAGGGAAGTACACCCTTTCCCTCTCTGTAAAGTCAGCACTAATATCTCTCAGGAAGTTAACCTTCTGAAAAGCTTCACCCAGCTTCCTGGCATATTTTTTCAGCTTCCCGAACTGTTCAGCTTCATCCCTGTAGAATATCTGCAGGCACATAAGCCCTACCACCTCGGCCGACCCGTAGATATACTCCCTGTAACTTTCAGCATCATGCCTTGCCGGTACCAGATCCATAAACATGCTGTCAAAAAAGGCCTGAACCAGGCTCCTGTCAATTCCATACTCATTCACCACCCACTGAAAAGAATGCAGTACCGGGTTTGTTCCCAGTCCCCTGTCAACAGAGTCCCAGGTCTCATCCATATACCTTTTAAGAAGAAGTTCCTTTTCATGGCCGTGAAAAGTGTCCACTATCTCATCTGCTATCCGCACAAAGCCATAGACAGCATAAACAGGGTCACGGTACCTCCTTCCCAGCATCCTTATTCCCATGGAGAACGATGAGCTGTAGTTAACAGTAAAATCCTTACTTGCTTCAATGCAGGTCTTTAAGTACAGATCCATATTTGTTCTCTATTCTTTTGCTTACTAAGCTGGAACTGATAATAGCCATAGGTATGCCTGTGCCCGGTACAGTTGAGGATCCTGTATAAAAAAGATTATCAAATTCCTCATCCCTGTTTGAAGGCCTGAAATATCCCATCTGCCGCATATTATGACCCAGTCCCAGTCCGCTCCCCCGGTGCAGGTTAAACCTGTTCTGCCAGTCAACAGGGGATAATATTGTTTTGCTTATCACCATCTTCTCCAGGTCATAACCGGTTCTCCGGGAAAGATCCTTTATTATTACAGCTGCTATGGCACCAGCATCCGACCAGTCGGACTTAAACCTGAGGTCGGGTACGGGGCAGAGTATATACAGGCTTTCCTTTCCTTCAGGAGCAGCATCTTCATTAAGCCTTGAGGCTACATTGACATAATAATATGCCTGCTCCAGCGATGCCTGGTTTTTATATATCTTATCCGAATAATCCCTGAAGTTCCCCCTCAAAAAATAATTATGCATCTTGAGCTCAGGCAGCTTAGCGCTTATGCCCAGGTAAATGGAAAAAGGAGCCATGGTCCATGTCAGGGCATCCAGCCTCTTCTCCGAGAATTTTTCCCTTTTCAGCACCTCTCCCCTGAACAGGGCTGCATCTGAATTAATAAGGTAGATATCGGCTGTCCACCTCTTATTATCGCGGTCGACAAGAGCTTTCAGCCCGGAAGCATCTGCTTCATAGTCAACGACCTCAGTATTATAATGTATCTTTACACCGTTTGATTCAAGCATGCTTACCATACCCTCAATGATACGGTACATGCCTCCCTTCACATTATAATAACCATCATGCACAAACTCTGTGTATGAAAGCATGGTGAACACCGCGGGGGTGTCAAAAGGAGTGCCTCCCAGGAAAAAAGATACAAGAGACACTATCTCCCTTACATCATCAGAATCAAAATACCGTGACACCTCCTGCCAGAATGTCCTGAACAACCTGGGCAGGTGGACAGGCGGCACCTGGACCATTGCAGCTATATATCCTGCCAGTGAGTCAAAATTCTTCTTTATGATAAGCTTTTCCGTATCATGGTACAATCTGCCGGTCGACTTAAGGTAAGACTCCATCTTCTTTCGGAAGCCAGGCTCTGCTTTTTCAAATTCAGCTGCCAGCCTGGCCATATCCTTATAAACTGTATACTTCTTACCCGGTGTATCATACCACACGGTATACAGGGGATCCAGCTCATGCAGTTCAAAGGGCATCCTGAGTCCCGTATCCCGGGCCAGCTCATCAAATTCATAGCTCATGCTGAAAAAGGTAGGCCCGGTATCAAATTTAAAACCGTCTTTCTCAATTATATTCATACGCCCGCCTGCCATGCTGTTCTTTTCCACTATCTCAACATCATAGCCCCTCCTTAGCAGTCTCAGTGCAGCAGACAGGCCAGCAATACCCGCTCCCGTCACCAGCACTTTATTAGCTTCCATCTGATTGTTTTTTGTTATATTCGGTTCTTAAATATAATATAATTTACAATTAACACCCTGCCTCTTATGAAAGCCAGCAATATAACAGCCTTCACTATCGGCTCTGGTTTAGGCGGACTGGCCGTTGCCATCAGGCTGGCCAGGCAGGGACTGAAAGTAAAGGTTTTTGAAAAGAATCCCGGACCGGGCGGTAAGATCAACACCATTGCAAAAGGAGGCTACAGGTGGGATACCGGTCCATCACTTCTCACTCTCCCGGAGCTTATAGAAGATCTGCTGGCAGATGCACCCGGACATATCCGCTCAATGTTCAGTCCGGTTAAGCTCAACAAGATCTGCAGGTACTACTTTCCCGGCGGCAACACCATAACAGCCCCTTCTGACCCTCAGGATTTCTGTAATGAACTGTCCGCACTGACAGGTGAAAGAAAAAACACTATTCAAAAGTACCTGCAAAGAGTGGGAGAACTGTATGAGCTGACGGCACCCGTCTTTATCTTCGGTAATTTTCACAGGCGCAGTGAGCTCTTTCAGCCCGGCAACCTGAAAGTTCTTTTCAAGCTCCACAAACTGAACCCCTTCTCATCAATGCATGGTTATAACAAGAGGACATTCAGCCATCCTGATATAGTAAGATTATTCGACAGGTACGCCACCTATAACGGTTCCTCGCCCTATAAAGCTCCGGCCACACTCAATGTAATAGCCCACCTGGAGCATAATAAAGGAGCCTATTTCCCTGCAAACGGCATGTTCAGCATTACTGCAGCCCTGTATGAGTATGCACGTCACCTGGGTGTTGAATTTGTCTTTAACAGCTATGTCAGTGAGATTATCCTTGACGGCAAAAAGGTAAAAGGTTTAAGGGCAGGCGGGAAAGAATACTTATCTGGTACAGTGGTAAGCGACTGTGATGTCTTTCACCTGTATGAACACCTGCTGCCGGACATTAAGCCACCGGCAGGCAGCAGGAAAAAGAACCTTTCGTCCTCGGCAATAATATATTACTGGGGCATGGATATAAATCCTGAAGAGCTTGAACTGCATAATATCTTCTTTGCCACGGATTACAAAAAAGAGTTTGACAGCCTTTTCAGGGATAAGGCAATGCATAATGACCCTACCGTCTATGTCTTTATCAGCTCCAAAGCAGTAAGCCATGATGCCCCGGCAGGTAAAAGCAACTGGTTTGTCATGGTCAATGCCCCTTATGACTGCGGACAGGACTGGGAAGAGATTGTTTCCCGCACACGTTCAAATATAATAGCCAAACTGGAATCCAGGCTGGGCATATCATTACATAACCAAATAAAAGAAGAATTCCTTGTCTCTCCCCCTGATCTGGAAAAAAACACCTTATCCACAGCAGGAGCACTGTATGGCAACAGCTCCAATTCGGCAACGGCAGCATTCAACAGGCATCCCAATTTCAGTAAAAAGATAAAAGGCCTGTACCTTACCGGCGGCAGCGTACACCCCGGGGGCGGCATACCCCTGTGCCTGGCCTCAGCGGCAATAGTAGAGAAAGAGATACTGGGAGAATATAATACGGTAAAAAAACAGGGATTATGACGGCAAAACTAAAAATACCATCCCGGGATAAAATAAGATCTTTTCTTCTGTCATGGTATATCATTGGCTTTGCAGGCTTTGCCATTCCCTACAGCTATGATATCTTCCGCCAACTTATCAGTCTGTCCATCCTGCTGTCAGTGGCACTGATGCTTGTCTATCACCGCAGATGGACGGGCAGGTTCATTATTACCGCTATCATCATATTCATCTTCGGCTGGGCTATTGAGCTGCTGGGTACCCGCACAGGCTTCCCCTTCGGGCATTATGATTATA
>JBKHBA010000180.1:0-5765 GCA_046542595.1 Bacteroidales bacterium
CTATGCAATTGATTTTCTTGAAATGTCAGATGACACACCTGATACACCATGGTTCATGTATCTTTCTTACCAGGCTCCGCACTTTCCGCTCCAGGCTCCTGAAGAGGATATAAGGAAATATGAAGATGTGTATAAGATCGGATGGGACAGTATCAGGATGCAAAGGTACAGAAGAATGAAAGACCTGGGTGTTATTGAGCCACAGGTTCAGCTTTCAGAGCGAAGCAAAATACCTGTTCCCCGGCTCGCAGAGAGGAATGGAGTGCCCGGTGACGGGCTGACAAATCCTGCGTGGGATATGCTGAGCAGTGCCAGGAAACAGGACCTTGCACGTAGAATGGCTGTATTTGCAGCTATGGTCGATAATATGGACCAGAATATCGGAAGGGTGATAGGCTACCTGGAAGAGAAAGATGAGATTGAGAATACACTGATTATCTTCCTCAGTGATAATGGTGCATGTGCAGAGTGGGATCCCTATGGTTTTGAGTACCCTGATTTTAACGACAGGGTGGCCGGAGGAACACCGGGACATCCCAGTAACACATACAGCGGAGATTCCGTAAACATGCTGGGAGGACCCGACGGTCCGCTGTTCAGTTACGGGTCAGGATGGGCAAATGCAGGTAATACACCCTTTACCCTTTATAAACAGTATACACATGAAGGAGGGATAAGCACTCCTTTTATTATTCATTGGCCTGAAAAGATAAAAAATCCGAGAATATTCAGGGATGCCTATGCCCATATAACTGATATTATGGCAACCTGTGTTGCAGTATCCGGTGCTGAGTATCCTGAATTGCATAATGGCAATGAGATAAGTCCAATGGAGGGGATCAGTATTTTTGAGACTCTTGAAGGTAAAACCGACCCTCAACGGGTGCTTACGTTTGAACATTCGGGTCACCCCGCAATAAGGGTGGGCGACTGGAAACTGGTATCAGCTGACAGGGCTATGGATAATAAGGGATTAAATAAAGATGTATTATTCGAACTGTATAATATAGCTGAAGACCGCTCTGAAACAAATAACCTGGCTGATAAGTATCCTGAAAAAGTTGAGGAACTAAAAAAAGTTATGATTGATGAGTTCAGAAGAACTCACGTGCTACCAAGACCATTCTGATATATGAAAAAACAAAACAAGTCCGGACCTTATATTCTCCTGCTGTTACTGCTCTTTTTCTTTTCAGCTTCAAGTGCTCAGGAAAGGCAGATGCCAAATATTCTTCTTTTTCATGCCGATGATATGAACTGGATGGATTGTGAGCCCTATGGAAATCCGGATATCATAACCCCGTCAATATCAAGGCTGGCCGATGAAGGTATGTGCTTTGACAATATGCACACCTCAACAGCTATGTGCTCACCAACAAGGCAACAACTCTATACAGGCCTTTATCCTGTACGAAGCGGTGCCACCCCAATCACAGCATGGTTCATTTTGGTGTTAAAAGCCTTGTCCATTATTTTGAGGATCTTGACTACAGGGTGGCATTGATAGGCAAGGTTCATCATAACCCTTTTGAGTCATTCCCTTTTGAATTCCTTGGCGGAAGGCATCATGATAATGGAGATGGTATTGATATTCATCTTGAAAGGATGAAACCAATCATCGGACAGGACGAAAACCCATTCTTTATGGTTGTTTCGACCAACCAGCCGCATTCACCATGGAACAGGGGAAACCCCGGCCTCTATGATGCTGATGATATTACAATACCACCTTATATGGTGGATTGTGAAAGAACCAGGCAGGACCTCAGGAGGTACTATGCTGAGATCACATATGCTGACAGCCTAATGGGGCAATGCTTGCAATATCTTGAGGATGCCGGTAAGACGGAGAATACCATTGTTATTTTTACAAGTGAACAGGGCTCATCCTTTCCCTTTGCCAAATGGACATGCTATGACCTGGGACTGAAAACTTCATTCATAATAAAATGGCCCGGCAAGGTCAGGGCCGGAACCAGGAATAATGCACTTACTCAATATGTGGATGTGGTTCCCACCCTGCTTGAGGCTGTGGGTGCAGAACATGAAAAGATAAATACCGGGATAGAGAGCATTAACGGGGGGAGTGGTTTTGATGGCAGGAGCTTCCTGGAACTCCTTAGAGGAAACAAGGATGAGCATCGTAATTATGTTTTCGGTCTTCATACAACACGGGGTATATACTCAGGATCAATATGCTATCCGGTTCGTTCAGTGCGTTCAAAAAGGTTTAAATACATTATAAACCTTAACAGTAATGCAGATTTCTTTAACCTGGTAACAACCAGGTCAAATGGAATTTACGCTCAGTGGCTGAATGAAACAGCCAATGATCCCGCCAGGCATGCATGGGTGAGTAGGTATCTTCATCGCTCTAAAGAAGAACTGTACGATATTATAGACGACCCCTACGAGCTGATTAACCTTGCAGATGACCCTGCTTATAAAGATCTGAAACTAGAAATGGCAGCTGTGCTCAAACAATGGATGCAGCAACAGGGAGATAAAGGTATTGATACCGAAATGGAAGCCATGGACCGTCAGTTAAGGTTTAATGAAAGTAACTGGAAGGGCCATGAAGAACAACAAAATATGAAAATTCTCAATGGTAGATAATTAATATTATAATAAATGAATCGTATTGCCTCAATCTTACTTGTTATTTTCCTCCTGGGCTCGTGTACCGGCAAAAAGCATGAACCCCGCCCGCATATTCTGTTAATTATGGCCGATGATATGGGCTATTCAGATCTTGGTTGTTACGGAGGTGAGATAAATACACCTGTACTGGACGGACTGGCTGAAAACGGGATCAGGTTTACACAGTTTTACAATACTGCCCGGTGCTGTCCAACCAGGGCAAGTCTGATGACTGGATTGTATCCCCACGAGAGCGGTATCGGACATATGACACACCAGAACTTTGGACCCGGATACATTGGTTATCTGAATGATACATCGCTTACCATAGCTGAAATACTTTCAGATGCAGGTTATTTCACTGCTATGACTGGTAAATGGCATGCTGGGGCTGTAAGGAAATCATGGCCTGAGAACAGGGGTTTTCAACGCTTCTTCGGTATACATCACTGGGTTGACAGTTATTTTAAAGTGCTGCAGGACTGTGAGGTATTTGAGGATGGTGAAATTGTTATTCCTGCTACTGGTAATCCACGCCTGTATTCTGAGAATGATAAGGAGTGGTATACTACTGATGTTTTTACCACGAAAGCAATAGAATATATTGATGAAGCACTTGAAGCTGACAAATCCTTCTTCCAGTATGTAGCATATAATGCCCCGCATTGGCCTCTTGAGGCTCATGATGATGTAGTGGCGGAATACCTTGACAGCTATAACACGGGTTATGAGGAATTACGCAAGGAGAAATTTACAAGGATGAAAGAAATGGGTATTATATCAGAGGACTGGAGTTTACCCCGGCAGAATACCCCGCCATGGGATTCACATTCTGATTCAGCAAAGGTGGATCTTGAATTCAGGAGAGCTGTTTATGCAGCCCAGGTTGATATAATGGATAAGAATATCGGCAGGCTGATAAATCATCTTAAAGACAAAAGAGTACTTGATAACACTGTAATATTTTTCCTCTCTGATAATGGATGCTCCGCTGAACCTATGGGAGATGATTATGGATGGCAGTGGGAAATCAATACAAGGTGGAATTACAGTGATTGGCGTAATAATTCAGGGAGGTCGGCAAGCCAGGGGAGGGTCTGGAGTGTTACGAGCAATACTCCTTTCAGAAAAAATAAACGCTTTACCCATGAAGGTGGAATAGCGACCCCCCTGATTGTACACTGGCCTGAAGGTATTGGCAATCCTGGCTCACTTGACAATGAGCCCGGCCACCTGGTTGATATTATGGCTACCTGTATCGAACTTGCCGGAACGGAGTATCCCGCTGAAAGAAATGGACTGAAGACTAAACCACCCAGGGGTGTCAGCCTTACAGATAATTTTAATGGAGAAAGAGGCAGGGAGCATGATGTTATTTTCTGGGAACACGAGGGACATGGTGCACTCAGGAAGGGAGACTGGAAGATTGTTTCGCTTGATCCATATGATGAATCCCTGTGGGAATTGTATAATATGAAAGAAGACAGGACGGAGACAAATGACCTGTCAGATGAAAAACCAGGGCTAAGGGCCGAAATGATTGAGCTGTGGGTAAAAATGGCCTACGAAACAAAAGCATGGCCAAAAGGCGAAAAATCAGTCCCGAATCCTGTTGATAAGTGAGTTTTTAAATAAAGATGTGGATCTTGCCTTGCCAGCAGACTCCTTCTGACCTTGCCGGCTGATACAGGAGAAGACCAATGCTATGGAAAGGTAAAAGATACACACAGTATAAATAACACAAAAAGGAAAACTATGAAGAATCTACTGATACCTGTATTTGTAACGATGCTGCTTGCAGCCTGTAATACGGCAACAGCACAAAGAAATGATCATTACATAACAAACCGGTCACCACTGGTGGCACAACCTTATACAAGCCTGCCACTGGGTGCGATAAAACCACATGGCTTTCTGAATAAAATGCTTGAATTGCAAAGGGATGGACTTACCGGTTACCTTGATTCAATATATGAAGTGGTTTGCGGTCCGAATAATGGCTGGCTGGGAGGTACCGGAGACGGATGGGAGAGGGGACCTTACTGGCTTGACGGACTCGTTCCTCTCGCTTATATTCTGGATGATGAGGAATTGAAGGCCAAAGCACAGGAATGGATTGAATGGAGTATTGAAAACCAGAGGGAAGATGGATATTTTGGTCCGGTGCCATTAGCTGAGGGATATGAGAAGATTGAAGGCACCCAGCAGGGAAACCGTGAGGACTGGTGGCCCAAGATGGTTATGCTTAAAGTATTGCAGCAGTATTATACAGCTACAGGCGATGAGCGGGTAATAGATCTTATGACGGATTATTTCAGGTACCAGCTTGATAATCTCGATGAATACCCCTTGGGGCACTGGACATACTGGGCCAACAGGAGGGGAGGAGATAATATGGCAGTCGTCTACTGGCTTTATAATATTACAGGGGAAGAATTTCTTCTTGACCTGTCAGAGAAACTCTTTGAACAGACGTATAACTGGACAGAAGTATATTCCGGAAATGATATACGCAGTCTCAGTCCCCTGCCTCACCTTCATTGTGTTAATGTTGCACAGGGACTTAAACAGCCGGTGATATACTACCAGCAGCATCCTGAAAAAAAGTATCTTGATGCGGTTAAACTGGGATTGAATTCTCTGAAGGAAGTCCATGGCTGGGTGAATGGTATGTACGGAGGTGATGAACGGCTGCATGGCAATGAACCAACCCAGGGATCAGAACTTTGCTCGGCAGTGGAAATGATGTATTCATTTGAGAATATTTTACCGATTACCGGAGATATCTATTATGCCGGTTATCTTGAGAAGGTTGCCTATAATGTATTGCCTACCCAGCATGACGATGATTTTACAAGGAAGCAGTATTTTCAGCAGGCCAACCAGGTACTGATAAGCGATCAGAAACGTAACTTCTTCAACGACGAATACAGCAGGATAGTGTACGGTGTGCTTACCGGTTATCCCTGCTGTACTGCAAATATGCACCAGGGATGGCCGAAATTTATTCAGAATCTCTGGTACGCAACAGCCGATAACGGTCTTGCTGCACTTGTATATGGTCCCTCTGAAGTAACTGCAAAAGTGGCCGGCGGAAAGGAAGTAAAAATGATTCAGACAACAGA
>JBKHBA010000181.1:0-5747 GCA_046542595.1 Bacteroidales bacterium
AAGCGTGTGTACCTCAAAAGGGTACCGAGGGTTCGAATCCCTCTCTCTCCGCAAAAAAGGAGAAGAACGGAGATTTTGCTGTAAAATGCGGAGCGGGGTTCGAACCGAGCCTGGAAGGCGAGCTCACGAAGAACCGAAGGTTCTGAGTAATCCCTCTCTCTCCGCAAAAAAGGAGAAGATATCAAAAGAAACAGGGTCAGAGAAGGGGAAAAGGGTCAAAAGAACCGAAGAATTAAAGATAAAAGGGTGAAAACCGGAAAGGGTGAAAGGACAGGAGGAAGAATGATCCCTTAGAGATAACATTTTGATTAATCGACAGGTAAAAATAGGGTAAAAAGCAGATAAATTATGCTTTTAAGGCTTGTAAAAGAAAGAATTTTATAAATTTGCTGAATATTATTATACTTTAATAACTAAAATTACGAACAAACCATGAAAAAACTATTTGCATTTGTAGCTGTGTTTGGAATGCTTTTTATCGGGGCATCAGTTAATGCTTTTGCTCAGGATGAGCCACAAGACACAACTGATGTTGAGCAAGTTGCAGAAGAGACTCCGGAAATGGCGGAGCAGGAAATGGATACACAGGCTGAAGCTGAGACTGAGGACCTGGAACTCCATAAGCAGATCAAGATTAAATTTGTTGAGGGTGGTGCCCAGTTTATGGGAGCTGTCTTGCTTACGCTTATTCTCGGTCTTGCAATAGCTATTGAACGGATTATTTATCTGAACCTTGCTACAACAAATACAGACAAGTTACTTAAAAAGATTGAAGAAGCCCTCGAAAGCGGAGGAGTGGAAGAAGCAAAAGAAGTATGCCGTAATACACGCGGACCGGTTGCAAGTATTTTCTACCAGGGCCTTGACAGGGCTGATGAAGGAGTGGAAATGGCTGAGAAATCAATTATATCATATGGTGGCGTACAGATGGGCCTCCTTGAGAAAAACCTCTCATGGATATCCCTGTTTATTGCTATTGCCCCTATGCTTGGTTTTATGGGTACCGTTATCGGTATGATCTCAGCTTTCGATAGTATCGAGCAGGCGGGTAATGTTTCTGCAGGCCTGGTGGCCGGTGGTATTAAGATCGCTCTTATTACTACTGTATCAGGTCTTATCGTTGCTGTTATCCTCCAGGTTTTCTACAACACTATCCTCTCCAAGATCGATAGTCTGACAAACCAGATGGAAGATGCCTCAATATCACTTATTGACATGCTTGTTAAGCATAACCTTAAAAAGTAAATAAACTATGTCTAATATAAAAAGCAGAATCATTCAGATAATCCTCTGGCTGCTGATGGCTGTCACCGTAGTCTTTGCCATAATGTTCTACTTTGGCAATGTGAAGGAAGGCACCCTGGGGACAAGGCTGGAGGAACCGGTTGCTACAAAACCATTCCTTACATATGCATATATTCTTTTCTTTGCTGCTGCCGGGATACAGGTAATATTCTCAATAATTAATATTATCATCAACCCCAAAGGCATCAAAAAAGGGATTATATCTCTTCTTGTAGCAGCCGCAGTCGTCTTAATAGCCTATCTTATGGCTGATGACACAGTGTTGCACATGCCTCACTATACGGGTGGAGGTAATGTTCCTTCAACCCTGAAATTAGTTGGTACAGGATTGTATACTGCTTATTTTCTTGTAGGCCTCGCATTTCTGGCCATATTATGGTCATCTGTTTCGAGGTTTTTTAAGTAGTATTTAATAAAATCCCTGCGTGGGAATAAAATAATTTAATTATGGCAAGAAGGGAAGTACCGGATATAAATGCTGGCTCAATGGCGGATATAGCATTCCTCCTGCTAATCTTTTTCCTGGTAACAACTACCATGGCTACAGATACAGGACTGATGCGAAAACTACCGCCCATTCAGGATCCGGATGAACAACAAGATGATGACCAGCAGATCCACGAGAGAAATATTCTCGTTGTTAAGGTAAACAAGGATAACATGCTTCTTGTAGAAGGTGAAATAATCAGCATCGATGAACTCAGGGATATTACGAAAGAATTTATTCTTAATCCCAACGATGCCGAAGATCTGCCGGAAAAAATAGAGAAGAATATACCTTTTTTCGGACAGGTACGGGTTGCCAAACAGGCTGTGATATCACTGCAGAATGACTATGGCACAAAGTATGGTGTCTATATAGCAGTGCAAAATGAATTGCTGGCGGCAAGACATGAGGTAAGAAATGACCTGGCTATTGAAACATGGGGCATTCCGTATGATGACCTTGACGAAGAACGAACAGCTGCAGTTGACGATTATTATAACGCACCTATTTCAGAAGCAGAACCTAAACAGATTGGAGGAGAGTAATATGAGTAAATTCAAAAGAAGTACGGGAAAAGCCGGTGTTGGTAAAATAAATACCGCTTCACTGCCTGATATTGTATTTATGCTCCTGTTCTTTTTCATGACGGTTACGGTTATGAGGGAAGTGGAACTGAAAATACAGGTTACCCTGCCTGATGCTACCCAGGGTAAGAAACTGGAGAAAAAATCGCTGGCCAGCTTCGTCTATATAGGCGAGCCGCTGCCAAATCTGCGGGCTACCTTCGGTTCAGAACCAAAAATCCAGCTCAACGACTCCTTTAAGGAAGTTGATGATATACAGGATTTTATAGCTCAGGAGAGAGAAACGATGGATGAGTCGGATCAGTCAAAAATGCTTGTGTCCCTTAAGATCGACGAGGACACGAGGATGCAGATTGTGACGGAAGTAAAGCAGGCTTTAAGAAGGGCAAATGCCCTGAAGATCATGTATGCAAATACACCGGTGGATGAAATCAACAGGCTTGACTGATCTGTAAATAGCATATGAAAGCCCTGGCCCTTAAAAGCCGGGGCTTTTTTTGTCTGTATACATGGATATATACGATAAAATACCAAAACCACTTAACTTTAACCCCCTTAAACACCACCTGGGATATATACGTTCATTTACATCCCGGTGCTCCCTGCTGGACGAAAACAGGATCCTTTCAGATATCATACCCCTGCTGAAACATATTGGCAGCTCCGTGGCAGATATATATACCGGTAACCTGGGCCCGGAAAGCATTAGCAGTGAAATACTGCTGATCATGAAACAAAAAGATCTGACAGATGAAGATGAATTTATCAACTGGATCAATCAATCAAAAAAGGGATACAGAAAATGTATATTATCCGATTTATCAGTATGGATATTAAAATACCTTGATAATAACCCCAGGTACCTCCATTTTTTCCCTGGAAGGAATATTGAAAAAACTGTCAGAAGCAGGGGCAACTCACTTAAAACAGCAATGCTTTTTGATATACTCTACGATAAGGGAGACATATTGCTTACCGACCTTAATGATGTAAGGAGGATGCTTGCACTATCACCTGTAAGAAACATTGAAGCTGCCTCAGGTATTATTTCAGATATAAGATTGCTTCAATCAGCAAACAACTCTAAGTAACAGACGGCCGTCAGCCAGTCCGGCTTATGCCGGAAAATAGAATATCCCCCTCTCCTGTCTTACACTGCTGATCCTGTTTTCAGACTCAAGCACATCAAGGTACTTATTAACCTCGCTCACATGCATGCCCAGGGTATCACTCAGATCATCCAGGGTACATGGTCGCCTGGAGATCATTCCCATAATAGCTTCCTCAGCATCCCTGCGGTATGACTGCTGCTCCTTCCTGAGGGGTGCAGCGGCGATGATTTCCACACCCGGCAAATCCCAGTAATCAACAATCTTTTCCAGCTCTTCTGCTGATGCAGGCTTGAGGTTGCTGACAGTGCCCGGACGATCAAGAGTATTCAGTTGCACAGTATCGGGTGCTATCCTGATAATTGCCTTTTTAAGTTCATCCAGTTCTTCTCTGTGGTCATTATATCCGGGCAGAATAAAAATCTCAAGTTTAATAATGCCCCGGTATTCATTGCTGAAATCTATTAGTCCCTGTATATACCTCTCAATATCCAGATCACCTGCAGGTCTGTTAATATTGCCAAAAGTTCTGGCTGTTGCCGCATCAAGAGATGGCAGCACCATATCAGCTCCCATAAGCTCTTCCCTTACCTTACTGTCCCATAATAATGTTCCGTTGGTAAGAACAGCAATGGGAATCTGCGGTTTCAACTGTCTGATAAAAGACATCACATCCCCGAGTCTGCTGTTAAGTGTGGGCTCCCCTGAACCGGAAAAAGTTATATAGTCAGGTTCAGGATTATTTTCGAAAAAATGCCTCAGCTCTTTTGTAATAGCAAGGTAAGGAACATATTCCATCCTCTCTGTGGTCAGCTTACTTGTCTTACCAACCTCGCAGTATACACAATCAAGTGAACATACCTTGCGGGGCACCAGGTCCACCCCCAGCGACATTCCAAGTCGCCTCGAAGGCACAGGTCCGAATAAATATTTATACATTATGAGTCATTTTTTCTGCCAGGCCATATACAGAGCTGCTGCTTCCTGCGTTAAGCCAGTGATTCCGGGGGGACTCGAACCCCCAACCAACAGAACCGGAATCTGTCATTCTATCCAATTGAACTACGGAACCATATGATATTGCAAAAGTAACTCCTGATACTGATATTTCAAAGAGAGTGCTGCATAATGATTATTGATAAGTTTTTCATAATTTCGCAAACCATAATAATAATCATAATCCAAGGGCAGAGATGGAATATAAGTTCAGGGAAATAGAAAAGAAATGGCAAAAATACTGGGAAGAGAATAAGACCTTTAAAACATATGATAACACCGACAGGTCAAAAAAGTATTATATCCTTGATATGTTCCCTTACCCCTCCGGATCAGGATTGCATGTGGGGCACCCTGAAGGCTATACAGCAAGTGATATCATAGCCAGGTATAAGAGAATGAATGGTTTTAATGTACTTCATCCCATGGGCTGGGATGCCTTTGGCCTGCCTGCCGAACAGTATGCCATGCAAACAGGCACCCACCCTGCAGTTATTACAAATAAAAATTGTGACACCTTCAGGCGCCAGATAAAAGAGATAGGTCTCAGTTATGACTGGGACAGGGAAATAAACACCACCGACCCTCATTATTATAAATGGACACAGTGGATTTTTATACAGCTTTATAATACATGGTTCGACCATAAACAGCAAAAGGGAAGACCTGTTGCTGAGCTGGAAATACCGGATCACATAAGGGAAAAAGGAGAAGAAGCTGTACGCAGCTATACTGACAGCAAACGGCTTGCTTATTACGATGATGCTCTCGTTTGGTGGTGCCCGGGTTGTAAAATTGTTTGTGCCAATGAAGAAGTACTGACCGATGGCTCCCATGAGAAATGCGGCAACAGTGTGACAAAAATGGATCTTAAGCAATGGATGTTACGTATACCCCATTATGCGGAAAGGCTGCTGAAAGGTCTCGACGGACTTGACTGGCCCGAAGGTATCAAAGACCAGCAGCGTAACTGGATAGGTAAATCCACCGGCGCGGAAGTGGTTTTTCATCTTGAGAAACAGGCTGCTACAATTCCGGTTTTCACCACCAGGCCGGACACACTCTTTGGGGCTACATATATGGTACTTGCACCTGAACACAAGCTTAGCAGGAAACTGGCCGTAAAAGAGAAAGAGCAGGAGGTAAATGAATATATTAAAGAGGCCGCCCTCAAGTCCGATCTTGACCGCACTGACCTGTCAAAGAATAAAACAGGCGTATTTACAGGCTCATATGCAATAAACCCTGTCAATAACAGGAAAATAC
>JBKHBA010000182.1:0-5698 GCA_046542595.1 Bacteroidales bacterium
CAATTCCATTGGATGCCTCCTCCACCTCACCAATGAAGGGAAAGTGTGATAACAGGAGTTTCAGGCCATCCCGGAATATCCGGTGGTCATCCACTATCAGTAAACTTATATTTTCTTTCATATCCTGTTTTTTCACTTCCTGGTAATTGGGATCCTATGTAAGCTTTTCTGCATTAAATGTAATCTTTACCTCAACACCCTGGCCCGGCTCACTGTTTATCTCATATTTGCCTTCCAGTGACTCAACCCTGTGTATAATATTATATAATCCGCTTTTTTCCAGCTCAAAAGACATTATCCCGGCGTCAAAGCCCACACCGTTATCACGGTAAATAATCCTGACACAGTTTTTCTGGTTATACAGTATAAATTCAGCTGTCTGTGCCTTTGAATGTTTAAGTGCATTGTTTATCAGCTCTGAGCATATACGGTAGATAAGCAGTTCTGTGCTCTCCTGCAGCTTGATAGTGAAATTTTCTGCGTTGACAGAGAATTGTGTTTTGCCCAGCTTGTTCACCTTGTCAGTAATCTTCTCTATACTTTTTATCAGCCCAAGCCTTGAGAGAAGTCCGGGATTAAGATTATTGATCACCTCTTCAATACTCTGCAGCGACAAATTGGCAAGTGAATTAAGGTGTTTTATCTTGGGCATCAATACGGGGTCATCCTTTGCCTCTTTTTCCAGCACCTGGAGGTATATTATCAATCCTGACAGCAATGAGCCCAGGCTGTCGTGCAGATCGGCAGCTATACGTTCACGCTCCCTTTTTTCCACATCAATGGTATTGCGTATCAGGGCCCTGTCGGCCCTGATAAGCCGGTTGATAAGCCTTATGATAAAGAATCCGGCCATAAATATCATTATCAAATTGATGATGATAATGATCATTATCTCCCTTTTATATCTTACAGTATCAGCAAGCAGGTATTTGGGGAGCATGGACTGCAGCTGCTTATAGTTAAGGTTAAAGCTGGTGAATAAGCCAAAGAGCTCATTATTTGTATTGTCAAGCTGCAGTTTATCCTGTTTGACCTGATGCTCTATCAGGCTGAGCTTTTCATAGGTATTATTATACTGCTCATTGAATGTTTCAATATCAACCCGCGGATTACTTTTGTACCTTAATGTTATCAGCCGGTGCAGAGAGTTCATATTAAGCTTTACTGAATCGAGACAATTCATGAGGGCCGGCCTCTGTCCAGCTTCATTACCCAGTACCATATCGTCTATCAGTATCCTGGATTTAAGGATCTGGTTTTCAACATGTCCTGTCAGCTCCACAAGGCGAATATGCTCGGCATCCCTTTTGCTGCTGCTCACAAATATCAGAGTGATGCCCGCAGTGATGAAGATGCCAAAGCCTATCATGCTGATTATTACTGTCCTTTTCAATGATATGTTCGATTTATGCCCCAGTGTTATTAAAAAATGCGGGACGGCATATGATACGGCCATTTTTACTTATATCTGTACATTCTTAAAAGTACTAATTTTGTTTCAATAACAAAACATGGCCGGGTATAAGTGTTCCTTCCATAAAGGGCTGACCTGCATGTACAGGTCTTCAGCCCCCTGGTGGAAGAATGTTTTTCTTTTGCTTTTACAGCTATCCTACAGTGATGTGCTTATAAGGAATGTAGCAGCAAAAGCAATAATGGCATAAAGCTCCGGGAAGACAGCCAGTATCATTGTGCTTCCGAATACGTCATGCCCTGATCCTATGGCAGCTATGCCGTTGCTTGTTACGCCACCCTGCTTCATCGCAGAGAAGAGACCCACAAAGCCCAGGGCTATGCCGGCTGCAAGTATAGCAACACCCTGTGTCATTGACATGCCAGCCTGTACCACTCCCTGTGAGTTGATTACAAAAAAGCCGGCAAAGCCATATAATCCCTGGGTTCCGGGCAGCGCGCTCAGGAGCATGTAGTTACCAAAGGCATCGGGTTTTTTCTTAAGGGCCCCCACGGAGGCATTGCCACCCATTGATACTCCTATAGCGCTTCCTATGCCGGCAAGCACCAGCATAAGGGCAAGTCCTGTGTAGGCCAGTATTACCGGTATATTTCCTGCGTTTGCAATTGTCGTTTCCATATTTTTTTCCTTTCTGTTATATGTTTTAATTATTAATAATAAATGGTTTATACTTTTTTCCTCCACCCTTGAAATCGGCATTTTTATAAAACTCAACAAAGGTGAGCCTCATGGGATGAATAAACCCTCCCAGGCTGGCCAGGAAAATGTTTATTGAATGGCCGGCCAGCAATATGATAAGGAAGAACAACCATCCTATATAGGGTATATTCAAAAGCTGCAGGGAGATGTCGTTAAAGACAAATCCCAGTATAGCTGATGATATGCCCAGTGCAAAAAGTCTTATATAGGAGAGAATGTCTCCGAAAAGTCCGGTTACCATACCATATGAGTCCCATATACCACTGCCTATCCTTGAGAATATATTGACACCGGGCTTGTTAAGTAAAAATATCAGTATTCCTGACAGGCCCAGTAAGCCGTAGAATGGGTACTTCATGCTGCTCTGATCAACTATGCCAGAATAGTAAATGATAAGCGTTATTATAAGCAGCAACCAGCCCACGGTTGAGAGAGCATATTTAAAACCCCGTCTTCTTGTAATATTAAGTATTTTAACGAAGATGCCAAACAGTATCTGCATGCCCCCGATAATCATTGCCAGGTAGAACATGCTCAGGGGTTCCTGCATAAGGTGGCGGAAAGAACGGATAAATGGTATTCCTGCCTCAGCCTGCTTCACCAGCTCAGCCTCGTAGCTGTCTGCTGTCTCCTGTCCGGTGTATTTCTCCGCTGCTTCCAGGAATTCACTCCTGCTTTCATAATATATATCTTTCATATCTTCCGCACCGCTGATAAGATGTGCGGGTACGTCTGCCTCTCTCAGTCTCTCTATGCTGCTGTCGGTTATTGTGTAGCCGCTGTCTATAAGGTTGATACCGAAGAATGTTCCGGACAGCAGGCCAAAAATTATTGTTGCCACACCGAAGTACTGTGCCAGGGATAAGACTGGTTTGAACTTCTTATCAGCTTTCAGCTTGAGTATGCCGGCAAAGAGTATAAAGAACACACCGTATCCCGCATCGCCCAGGCAGAACCCGAAGAAGAGCATAAAGAAGGGTGCAAAAAAAGGTGTCAGATCCAGCTCATTATATGCCGGAAGGTCAAAAAGCTCACTGATAGGCTCAAAGAGCCTTGCGAAGCGTGAATTTTTAAGTTTTACCGGTGGTCTGTCGTCTTCGGCCGGACTGTTAGATACGCTGACAATTTCTTCTTTTTCAAGCCAGGCCTGCAGTTTCTCTTCGGCTTCTTCAGGCACCCATCCTTCCAGTATCATTAGCTTATCTTCAGATGTTTTCTGTGTCTCAAGGTACACCTCTTTGAACCCGATATTATTTTCCAGCTGCTTTCGATAATTCAGCAGGGCAGTGCCAGCACTTTTTTTCAGCTCTTCAAGTTTCTGAAATTTTTCCTTAAGGTCTTTCTCCACCATCTCCAGTTCTTCCCTTAACTCATGCGGGACTTTCTCACCCGGGTCCACCTTGTCAGCATCAATTTCTACCTTTTCAAATTCCTCCCTGAGTATCATGAAATATATCTTGCCGTCCTGTTCGGTAACAGGTAGAAGGTTGTATTTCTCTTCCCATTGCGGGTCAAACCTGCTGGTTGTACAATAATAGAAGTCAGGTATATAGCCTGTGGCCCTGAGCTTCTCCATATCTTCCTCTGTATATTCTCCCCATGGAAGAGCCCTGTGAATTTCTTTACGTATACTGTCCGCCTGCTTTTCCAGCTTGTTTATACTCCTGCCAATATCTTCTATAGTACCGATAATAGTTTTTGCATGGTCCGGATCTGCATCTGCAGCCTTACCTTTCCCGATGTTCACATCGTTCTCTTTACCGGTATTAAGAATATCAAGAGCCTTATCAATATGTTCTATCTCTTTTTCATCTTCTCTGAGCGACTCCTCACGGTCATCACCCTTACTTTCTATTACATGCAGCACTCCCAGCTCCCCCAGGCTGCTGAGGAATTCCCGGTAATCATTATGATATACCAGGAATGAATATTTTTTCATTGGTGTTATCATAATTCTGCTTCTGCTGTTTTTTGCTGTCTTGTCTTAACTATCTTTTGTGCTGCCTTGGCCAGGTTATCCTCATCTTCAAGGAAGCGTTTGATCTTCAGTATAGCTTCCTGGTAAGCCGGTATCTGCACTTTCTCGTACAGGTTCACTTTCTGGGTTGTTTTTTTCCTCGCGTACTCAAGCATGAGCTGTTGTTTCTCCACCATCTCTTTTGCTATCACCAGCTTTATCATCTCTTTGAGTAATTCTATACCGTCGGTGAACCATTTGGGCTCCAGGAACAGGTCATATTCGGCTGTTCTGAAGATCACCTCTTCGGGCTCCGGTATCTTTACTCCGGCTATCTTCCTGTGTTTCAGCTTAACTTCAGTGACTTCAAGCAATGATTCGTCAAATTCGTTCCACATAGCCAGGTTATCTTCCTGTTGGCTGATCACCATATCAAGCCTTTCAGCAAGATCCTGTTTCTTCTTTCTTGCCTTCTTAACCTCCATCCTGAGTGCCGACTCCTTGTTCTTCAGGGTAGGCATGGCCTTGAGCCGCATCTTGAGCTGCTTGTCAAGAGCCTGGAGTGAAGTCTTGTTATATTGAAATTTCAGATTCATCTTTCTGCTTCTTCTGTTTTTCCGGTATCTTCTTCCTGACCGTTCCCGGGCCAGTATTTATTTACCAGCTCTTCCTTTATACCCACCTCGCTTTTCGAGAAGTTATCTGCAAAAAGCTTCCATCCGGTGTCCAGCATATCATCAACCTGCAGGTTTACATCAACAGCCAGCAGCTTCTCTGTGTAATCGGTGGCAAAGCGCAGTGTCCTTTCATCGTAAGCTGTCAGGTCAAAGCCGTTCTCCAGCTTTGTACGCGCATTGGCTGCATCGGCGAACAGGCGTATGGCTGTATTCATTACCTGGGGATGGTCTTCCCTTGTCTGCTTGCCTATCACCAGCTGCTTCAGCCTTGAGAGCGACCTGAAAGGATCGATCACTACCTTGCCTACGTCCGTATCCCGGCGCAGGAAGAGCTGCCCTTCTGTTATATAGCCTGTGTTATCGGGTATGGCATGTGTTATATCGCCACCTGACAGTGTTGTTACGGCAATAATGGTTATTGATCCTCCATCAGGGAACTGCACTGCTTTCTCATATATCTTGGCCAGGTCGCTGTAAAGTGATCCGGGCATACTGTCTTTGGAGGGTATCTGGTCCATCCTGTTTGACACTATTGAAAGTGCATCGGCATACAGTGTCATATCGGTCAGCAGTACCAGCACCTTCTCATTGTTTCCTGCAGCATAATGCTCTGCTGCCGTCAGTGCCATATCGGGCACCATCAGTCTCTCCACCGGTGGGTCTTCCGTGGTATTCACCAGCGCTATTATCCTTTCCAGGGAGCCGGCATTCTCAAATGTGTTCTTATAGAAAAGGTAGTCATCGTTTGAGAGCCCCATGCCGCCGAGGATAATCTTGTCTGCATCAGTTCTGAGTGCAACCATGGCCATAATCTGGTTAAAGGGCTGGTCAGGGTCGGCAAAAAACGGTATTTTCTGTCCGGTTACCAGGGTGTTGTTAAGGTCTATGCCT
>JBKHBA010000183.1:0-5673 GCA_046542595.1 Bacteroidales bacterium
AGCAAGGGTAAAATTAAAAGGGGTTTTTTCATGTTTTCACCAGGGTTTAGCAGATTTATAAGGGCATCACAAACCTGAAGCCCACAGGCCTGCAACGGAAGCATATGGGTTCACCGGGATCGCCTGTATCCCCCCAGCACCCGTTATAACAGGAGGGTACAAGGTAGCTCCTGTATTTAAGGCCGCATTCACCTACGTCGAACATTACCGTACTTGTATAATTGCCTCCGCGGACAACTTTTTCATCGCCTGTGGCAGGGCCGGTAGGGTTATGGGTTTCATCGCTTGTGTAATAATAGCTGTACCAGTCGCTGCACCACTCACTCACGTTACCGCTCATATCGTACAGTCCCAGTTCATTGGGTATTAACTGTTTCACCTCCTGCTTTTCGCCATTTGAATTTCCATCATACCATCCCACTTCATCCAGTTCGTCACTACCGGCATAATCATAGCCACTGTAATATTTACCACCCATGGCTGCAAATTCCCATTCTGCTTCAGTAGGCAGCCTGAAAGCGAAGCCTGTCCGGGTAACCAGGTCTGCCAGGAAGTTATCGTTTATTTCATCCCAGGTGGCTGCGGTAAGCGGGTGCTGCATCATGGAATATTCAGAGTGGCCGGCATATTCATCGATATTATCATAGGGGAGGCTGCCTGTTACGGCATACCACAGTTCGTTTGTCACTTCCGTCTCGCAGATGTAGTAGGCTGACAGGCTTACTTCATGGGCAGGCGTACTGCCGTAGAGGGTCTCATCACCCAGCATAAAGGTATCACTCTCTACCAGCATCATCCTGAATGAGACATCATCAACCGTCAGGGTTATCACCGAAGCTCCCATCTGCTTCACTGAGATTACATGCTCACGGCTGCCTGATTTGATGCTTATACTGCCCTCCCTGGGTACCGACTCGTTAATAGCGGTACCGGCCAGTATGCCTGTTGATCCGGCATTACCCGAGCCGGCAGTCAGGGCCAGCCATTCACTGTCTGTTGTGGCTGTCCATGCTTCATCTGACTCGATGATTATCAGTGCTGCATCCCTGCCGTTACCGAATGACAGTGAGGAGGTGGCCGAAAGGTTCTCATCCGTGAAGTTAAGGCTTAGTGAAACAGATACATCGTCCCTGCTGATATCAGGAGGGGTATTATCCTGCCCTGTTAAAGTGTTTTCTTCCTCGCATGAGTTAAGCAGGACAATAATCAGGAGGCAAGAAACTATTAAAGATCCGGTATACCTGAAAAACATTAAGTCTGGTTTTTACAAGTATAGCTTAATTTTTTTTATTATCGTCAGCTTAAATTCTGTTTAATAATATTTTTTATTTTTTATCTGCAGCAAACACGCCGTTTGGCTGAATAAACTTCAGGCCGGTAGTCTCATTGTTTTCTCTTATAAACTGAACACTGTATCCGTCAAGTATCTTTATATTGAATTTATTATCTCCAACCGGTATCAGTTCATATTCAGGCTGGCCCGGGACCAGGACAAACAAGCTGTCATCACCTTTAATATAGACCTTAACCGTAGTACCCATAAGGTCGTAATCGCCGGTAAATGATTCCAGTGTTTCCTTATCTACCTCAACAATTTCGGGGGTGCGTTTAAAAAACAGGGGGTCAAGTGCAGGTTCCATCTTAATATAAAAACCTGTGATATCACCGTTATCACCGCTTGAAAAGTTTATCTTAAGCTGTGACTGGCTTTGGTCAATCCCCTTATCAGTTACTTCAAGAGGGGTAAACACGTCATAATGATAGTGTTTCAGCCAGTATTTTATACGAGGGAATTTGGCATAGAGTGAATCATTAACAAGCTTAAGATCAAATGAGCCATAGCCTTTGTTTGTGTATGTTCCGGTATACTCATTTAACTGATGTGACGGTTTTGTCCCTTCCTTCCTTAAAGAATCAGCTGATGATTGTGCTTTGGCCTGTGCCTGCCTTGCGTCATCAATTTGTTTTTTAGCTATTTCAATCCAGTTGTCCCTGTCCACCTCAAGCAATCTGTCCGATACAATGTGACGCACTACCGAAGGAACCGGCGAGGCATTCTGGTTTGCCAGGACAACAATCCCTATGCTGTCGGACGGGAAAAAGCAGGTGCTGGCTGAAAAACCATCAATATTGCCTCCGTGTTCCACCTTGTAATGACCTTTATATGAGCTTATAAACCAACCATAACCATAATTATTAAGAAACAGTCCCGGTCTGTCCTTGCCTGGAAGAGCTGCTGATACGACCATGTGGGATGATATGGCCTTATTAACGAAGCCTGAAGGGATTACCTCTTTATCCATGTGCTTCCCTCCGTTTATCCATGTAATAAGCCACTTTGACATTTCATTAACGCTGCTGTTTATGCTGCCGGCCGGAGCCATTTTTGCTATATGGTAATAATCCATCTTTTCTATCTCTGTACTGTCTTTCAGCTGATAGGCATATGCAGCGTTATCACTTTTTTCAAGTTCATCAATCGACAGGTTGGAACGGTTCATTCCAAGGGGATAGAATATTCTGTCCCTGACATTATCTTCCCAGCTCTTACCTGTTATTTCTTCAACGATTACTCCCTGTGCAAGAAACATGAAGTTATTATAGTACCATTGTTCCCTTACTCCGGTGAAAGCTTCCTGGTGGGCCACTCTCATCAGCATGCTTTTTTTCGATTCCGCTGGAAAGTAATACCATGAGAAATCATGCCTGGGGAGGCCTGTGCTATGGCTCATTAAATCCCTGATGGTGACTGAGCTGTTCATTTCATCGCTTGAGAACCTGAAGCCCGGGATATAATCTGAAGGACTTTTATCAAGCGATAGTTTATCCTCTTTCTCAAGCATCCCTATAAGCGAGCTTGTAAATGCCTTGGAACAGGACCCTATTGCAAAAAGGGTATTTGCATCCGCAGGAATTTTGTTTTCATAATCCCGGTAACCAAAACCTTCAGAGTAAATAATCTTATCCTTTTCAACTACCGCTACGGCAAATCCGGCAACTTTAAAGGTTTCGAGCACTTTTTCGAATTCTTTTTCAATTCCTTTCAGCCTCCTGTCAGGTTTTTGAGCAGGTGCCTGACAAAATAGAGCCAGCATTAAAACAAAGGGCAAAAGTTTTTTCATTGGTCTGGGTTTTTATTTGCCCCTAATGTAATAAATATTTAATTCTATCCCGCTCTCATCTTCGGCATGCTCATCACCTGGTAGCTTTGTGGGATCTGAAAGCTTGAGGCACCGGGGGTCCATGGCCTGATATCTTTCAGTTCCATGATGGCATCACCCGACCGGTCTGTATGGTTTATCAGCTTCACAGGGAAATCGTATTTTCCGGAGGTCCATACCGTGTACATTTTCTGTGTTGGCTTATCCTTTTTGAACACTCCTGCACGGGTGCATTTGATACCGTTTACTGTTTCTTTGCCCTCCACTTTCGTTATGCCCTCAGCCTGGGTGAGTTTATATGAGGCCACCGGGTCATTGCCCATGCTCATGGGATCAGTAGCCGGGCCCTTCATTGCCATTTTTTGCTGTGGCATAAGTATTATCACTTCCGGGGACCCTTTTTTTGCTATAACAACACCTTCCATGCCGTTTTCATTGAATTCATAACGGTAGGCGGCTTCAGTGGAAAAAACTGTGAAGACACGTTCCTGTCCCATGCCGGTAAAGTGCATCTTTGCTGTGAACTGGGCATTCAAAGGTAGTGCCAGCAGGATGGCTGTTAGCAGGATAATTATTTTTTTCATGATAGTTGGCTTTTATTCATTACCTGTTTTCAGGAACTATTTCAATATTTATCATCCCTTCATGCACCTGGATAAGTTTTTCATCACCGGTAGTCCATCTGTATACATTAGTGGATGATTCACCCGGGTAAAGCCGTTCGGTCCTGTAACTGAGAGGACCCTGCTCATCATCCGGCAGCTCTTTGCCTTCCCGCAGAGCAATCCTGACAATTTTCGCAGGCTTATCGGCCTTATTGTTCAGAATAATCTTATAGAACCTGCTCTCAGGTACTTTAAATGACAGTAGCTCGCCTCTTTTATAATCTCCTTTCACGGGAATTTGGACCTCGAGCTTATTCCATGACTCCGGAGCCGGCGGCTCGGGTATTATGGGTCGCATTTTCTGGTCCACTTCAGTATAGTCTTCGGGCACAATAAAAATATCACTGCTGATCTTTCCCTTTTTAATATCCCTGAGTTCCATATATGTGTCATCAGCCATCTCATTTACCAGTTTCACGGGGAAGCCAAGTTCTTCGGAATACCATGCAGTGAATATCAATTCTCCCGAGGAATGAAGCTCTGATTTATCACAATCGTATCCCGATATTTTTTCCTTTCCTGCCTTCTTTTCTTCATATCCCGATTTCGAGTAAAGGAAGGCCTGGCAGGGATCATTCATCAGGCTCATGGAGGAGTGTATATCAGTGTAATGTACGAATTTCTTATCAGGCATCAGGATAGCTGTTTTCCCCTTTTCCTTGTCAACGATCACAATGCCTTTCATTCCGCCCTCCTCGAAGTCGTACCTGTATTTATTTACATCAGACCGGAGGTGGTATCTTGTTTCACTGCCTTCCCGGACATTGATCATCTCAGCCCTGAAAGCGCCCTGTCCATATATTAACGCAGGGATCATGATAATAAGGACCAAAACTATGTTACGTTTAATGTTTTTCATTTCATTAAAGTTTATGATTGTGGTAAATCAGATTAGTCCCGGTATCAATATCACAATTTTACAAATTCAACCCTCCGGTTTTCTGCCTTGCCTTCGGGTGTTGCATTTATATTTACAGGCATGGATTCTGGTTCAGGTCGTTATCACCATCGCTGTCGGTATGTCCTTCAATGCTTACGCTTATCTCAGGATGCTCGTTCAGCATTGTATATATCTCGTTAAGCACTCCCATCGATTCGGGCCGTAATGTTGCTTTACCGACATCGAAACGTATGCCGTTGGACACTATCTTGCCATCCTGCAGGAAGCGGTCATAGTATTTTATGCCACCTTCTGCCAGCCTGAAGTTCTTAATGAAGAACTGGTTTTTATCTGAGGCATGCGATGCATTAAGGCTTATTCCCATAGGGTCAAAATCAAGATGGGGTATATTTATAAGGCGTGTTTCATTTATGTAAGCCTTCATCTTGCCATTTGTATAGGCTATGGATATATGTGCCCATTCATTTTCTATTGATCCTTTATCAGGTATATAGCTGCTGGCCGGACCCAGACTCATACGCTGGTAATTAACTTCAAGTGGGTCATATGCTGATGATGCCCTCTGGTTTTTTTTGTCGTAGAAAAATACCTGGAAGTGATTATGATTATTTATATACAGGTCGAATTCCACTGTAAAGACCTCAGGCAGGTAGTCTGTCTCCGGATTTTTCAGGTAAGGGATTATCATTGGTGCACCACCTCTGAACATAATGATTTTATCATCGCCGAAGCGTGCATTTTCCACTGTACCTTTTACCAGGTCCCATCTCGAGGGGAACTCCCCGTTCTCCTCCCCGCTAAGGTTGTCCTCAAAGATTATCTTATCACCCGGGACAAAGTCATACTTGCTCCAGTTGAGTTTAAGAGCTTCGGCTGCATTTATGTCGCCGGCTGCCGCACCTGCCTTTCCCTGACCGCTTGCTTTATTTATATTTCCGGTACCGGC